>CAYNGG010000421.1:0-3820 GCA_964396575.1 uncultured Desulfobacteraceae bacterium
AGAGCGCCCGGAGAGAGACTTCGGCCCGGATGGAGCGGATCTCCTCGTCGATGAGATCGAGGGTTCCCCGGGCCTCGACCCGGCCGATGACCACGACCCCGGCCCCGATTTCCCCGGCCAGGGACAGGGCCGCCTCATCCGCCGGGAGGGCGGGGTCATCCGGATCGGGCGGCGGGAGGGCTCCGTCGGGCGGGGAAACGATCTCGAAGCCGGCTTCCGTCAGGGCTTCGGTGAGGGGTCGGGCCGCTCGTGGCTTCGCTCCCGTCTCACTCCCGGCCCAGGTGCATCGCGGGGGGGCCGCGCCGGGCCCGGTCTCCAGGATCAGCACCAGGAGCGTCGGCCGGGTCCGCTTCTGGGTTTTAAGCACCCCGGCGGTCTCCAGACGGGCCTTCAGCCGGGAGGCCGAGACCGTCGCCTCCACCAGAATCCGATAGACTGACCCGGTGACCACGCCTTCGGAGATCGCCCCGTAAGACTCCACAAAGGTTTCAGCTTGGCCGGCCAGGGCCTTGCTGATCCGCCGGAAGCCCCTGGCCGCGACCTCCGGATCGACCATCGAAAAGACCACCTGATCCACGGCGGCGGTCAGGCCGTTGGCGATGGCCGCCTGCCTCGCCCGTTCGTAGTCCTCGCCGGAAACAGGGCTCCACCCCACCACCCGGACGGTGGGGGCCTCCGGCGGCGGGGTCGGGGCGGCAAAGGGGCCGCCGAAGGGAAGCAGGCAGCCGATCAGCAACGCATACAGGGCGGCTCGGACGGGAATTCGGAATGGCACGGGACGATCCTCCGGTTAAGGGCTTAGGTCTGTCGGTTCAGGGCATAGGCGGCCAGGTCGCTCAAGGTCTCCCTCGCCGGGTCCGGGCCGAAGGCCGCCAGAGCGGTCTGGGCCCGGGCGACGTGCTCAGCGGCCCGCCGCCGGGTGTAGTCGATCCCCCCGGCGTCGGCGACGATCCGGACCAGCTCGGCCACCTCCGCCGGCGATCGAACCTCCCGGCGGATGCCGGCCCGGAGCTTAGCCCGGGCGTCGGGGGCGGCCGCCTCCAGAGCGTAAATGAACGGGAGGGTCAGCTTTCCCTCGGCCAGGTCGGCCCCGGCCGTTTTTCCGAGGGTCTCGGCATCGGCGGTGTAGTCCAACAGATCGTCGGCCATCTGGAAGGCCAGCCCCAGATGGTGGCCGTACCGGGCCAGAGCCTCTTCCTCGGCCTCGGCGGCCCCGGCCAGGAGCGCCCCTACCCGGCAGGCGCCCTCGATGAGGACGGCGGTCTTCCGCCGGATCACCTCGAGATACTCGGCTTCGGTGAGGCTCTCGTCGCCTTTCCGGATGAGCTGGTGGATCTCCCCCTGGGACATCTGCTCGGTGATCCCGGCGATAACGGCCATGATCCGGAGGTTCCCCGTCCCGACGGCGATGCTCAGGGACCGCGCCAGGAGAAAGTCTCCCGCCAGAACCGCGATGGCGTTGCCGTAAACGGTGTGGGCGGCCCGCCGGTTCCGCCGCCGGTCGGACCCGTCCACCAGGTCGTCGTGGAGGAGAGTGGCGGCGTGGAGGTACTCGAAGACCGTGGAAAGCCGTTGGGCGCCCGCCCCTTCATACCCGCAGAGCCGGGCCGCCAGGATCATCAGCAGCGGCCGGAGCCGCTTGCCGCCGGCAAAGAGGATATGCCCGGCGGCCTCGCCCACCGTGTCGATCTGGGGCGCGAGGTGCTCGCGAAGGGCGATCTCGACTCCGCCCAGGTCCTCCGCGACGGCCTCGAGGATTTTGGTCTTCAGATCAGTCAAGGACCACTCCCGTCAGGTCGTACTCGGAGGCTCCGGTGATTTTCGACCGGACCACGGTCCCGATGGGGAGCCCCGTGGCCTCGAGGTCGGTGATCCCGTCCACCTCCGGGGCCTGAAAGGCGGTCCGCCCCTCGAACCGGCCCGGCTCGGGGGCCGATTCCACCAGGACATCGACCACCGACCCCACCAGGGCCGAGTTATGCTCCCCCGAGATGGCCTGTTGCCGGGTCATCAGGCGGTCCAGCCGGTCCCGGGCGACTTCCGCCGGCACCGGGTCGGGAAGCCGGTGAGCGGGGAGGTCCTCTCCGTCCGAGTAGATGAAGGCCCCGAGATGGTGAAACCGGACCGTCTCCACCAGATCGAGGAGCGCCTCGAAATCGGCCTCGGTCTCGCCGGGAAAGCCGACCATGACGGTGGTCCGGAGCCGGGCTTCGGGGTCGATGGCCCGGATGCGGTCGAACCGGCGGATCAGGTCGTCGGCGGTGTATTGCCGACCCATCCGGCGGAGCACCGCGTCGCCGGCGTGCTGGATGGGGAGATCGTAGTAACCGCAAAGGCCGGGCCGGGCCGCGATGGTCTCGATAACCCGGTCGGTCAGGCTTTCGGGGTGACCGTAGAGGACCCGAATCCAGGTCTCCGGAACCCGGTCGTTCAGGGCCGACAGGAGATCGGCCAGGTCCGGAGCTCCGGACGGGAAATCCCGGCCGTAGGCGGTGGACTCCTGAGCCACCAGGACCAGCTCCCGGACCCCGGCCGCCGCCAACTGCCCGGCCCGCCGGATGATCGCTCCGGCCGGGTGGCTCCGCTGCCGCCCCCGCAACCGGGGAATAATGCAGTAGGTGCAGTGCCGGTCACAGCCGTCGGCGATCTTAAGGTAGGCGGTGGGGCCTTCGACCGCCGACTCGGCGAAATCCGGGGCCGGCAATGAATCCGGGTCGGGAAGGATGCAGGCCGGGTCCGGCGTTGAATCAGCCACCTCGAGAATCCGGTGAAAGGCCCCGGTCCCCAGAAAGGCATCGACTTCGGGGAGGGCCTCCCCGATCGCCTCCCGGTATCGTTCGGGCAAACAGCCGACCACCACCAGCCGGCGGCCGGGCGCAGCCGCCTTGACTCGGGCCAGGGCCAGGATCGAGTCGATGGACTCGTCAGCCGCGTCCTCGATAAAGGCGCAGGTGTTGACCACCAGAAGGTCCGCCGACTCCGGGAGGTCGGCCTGGGTCCAGCCACGCCCTGGCGTGGTCAGGCGGTCGATCATGGTCTGGCTGTCCACCCGGTTCCGGGCACACCCGAGGCTCTCGATATAGAAACGTCCGGCCACGCTGGGGCGCTATCCCTTTATCGCCTGAACCGCCCGGGTGATCTCCGGGACCACCTCGAAAAGGTCGCCGACGATCCCGTAGTCGGCCCGGGCGAAGATCGGGGCGTCCGGGTCCTTGTTGATCGCCACGATCACCTTGGAAGTGGACATCCCCGCCAGATGCTGGATCGCCCCGGAGATCCCGCAGGCGACATAGAGGGCCGGGGCGACCACCTTCCCGGTCTGGCCCACTTGATCGGCGTGGGGCCGCCAGCCCTCGTCCACGGCGGACCGGGATGCTCCCACGGCCCCGCCGAGGGCCTCGGCCAGGGCCTCGATCGCCGAATAGTCGTCCCCGCCCATGCCCCGGCCGCCGGAGACGATCACTTCCGCCTCGGTCAGCTCCACCTTCCCGGCCTCCACCTGGGTTTCCACCACATCGATGGGGCTTTCCGCCGGGGTCACCGTCATCGGCGAGACCTCGCCCCGGCCGGATGCCTGGACGGCCGGCAGGGCGTTGGGCCGGATGGCGACCACCGGCGTCGGGCCGGACAGGGCCACCTCCGCCACCACTTTGCCGCCGTACATCGGCCGGGTGACGGTCAGGGACGCCCCGTCCGCCCGGATGCCGGTGCAGTCCACCGCGCAGGCCGATCCCAGCCGGGCCGACAGCCTAGCGGCCAGGTCCCGCCCCTGGACGGTGGCCCCCAGGAGGATGGCCGCCGGCGCCGTCTCATCGACCAC
>CAYNGG010000422.1:0-3806 GCA_964396575.1 uncultured Desulfobacteraceae bacterium
CTCAGCCCTCAAACGTCATTTTTAGCAACCAGTCGTCCGTTCTGAACCGGAAGAATTTTTCCTTTACTTATTCGGAAAATAAATATAATTTAGTAAATGGCTGTCTGTAACCGATTCGGTCCTTTAAATTCAGGTGCAACCGCATTTTAAGGAGGTGTCAATGGAACATGAACAGGAATTTTACGACAGGCTTGAGAAGAAAGGGGTTTCGCGGCGGGATTTCATGAAATTCTGTACGCTGCTGACCGCGACCCTGGGATGCTCCTCGGCGATGGTCCCGAAGGTGGCAGAAGTCTTCGCGGCTTCCCCGGCCCAGCGGCCGCCCGTCATCTGGCTCCATTTCGCGGAATGTACCGGCTGTACCGAGGCCGTGCTCCGGACCATGTATCCCTGGATCGACGAGCTTCTTCTGGACATCATCTCCATGGAGTACCATGAAACCATCATGGCGGCCGCCGGCCATCAGGCCGAGGAGGTCCTCCACGCCGCCGCTGAAAAATACAAGGGGAAATTCATCTGTGTCGTGGAAGGGGCCGTGGCCACCAAGTACAACGGGGCTTACGGCAAGATCGCCGGTCGGACCTTCTTTGACATCGGCAAGGAGATCTGTCCCAAGGCGGCGGCGGTGGTGGCCATCGGCACCTGCGCCTCCTTCGGCGGCGTCCAGGCGGCCAAGCCCAACCCCGGGGGTTACAAGGGCGTGGGCGACGCCCTGGGCATTGGCACGGTGAACCTTCCGGGATGCCCCCCCAACCCCGTCAACCTGGTCGGCACGATCGTCAACTACCTCATGCTGGGCAAGCTTCCGGCACTGGACAACCAGGGGCGTCCGCTGTTCGCCTATGGCAAGACCATCCACGACCAGTGCCCGAGGCGCTCCCATTTCGAGCTGGGTGAATTCGTCGAGGAATTCGGCTCCCCCGAGGCGGACATGGGTTTCTGCCTTTACAAAGTCGGCTGTCGGGGGCCCGAGACTTTCAACAACTGTCCCACGGTCAAGTTCCACGGCGGCACGAGCTGGCCGGTTCAGGCGGGCCATCCCTGCCTGGGATGCAGCGAGCCCGACTTCTGGGACACCATGACCCCGTTTTACGAGGAGTTGTAACCCCGTCCGGGGCCAATCGACACCATCCGTTTTCTCGAAATCGATAAAAAGGAGCCTATATGAGTCAGCGAGTCATTGTCGATCCGATTACCCGCATTGAAGGCCACCTCCGGATCGAGGTGGAGGTGGAAGGCGGCAAAGTCAAGAATGCCTGGAGCTCCGGTCAGATGTTCCGCGGCATCGAGATCATCCTCCAGGGCCGTGACCCACGGGACGCGCACCATTTCGTCCAGCGGTCCTGCGGCGTCTGCACCTATGTCCATGCACTGTCCTCCGTCCGGGCGGTGGAAGACGCCGTCGGCATCAAGATCCCGGAAAACGCCCGGATCATCCGGAACCTGCTCCACGCGGCCCAGTTCCAGCATGACCACATCGTGCACTTCTACCACCTCCATGCCCTCGACTGGGTGGATATCGTGAGCGCGCTCAAGGCCGACCCCGTTAAGACGGCCACCCTGGCCGACAACGTTTCCGGCGCTCCCTGGGGCGGCACCCGGTACTTCAAGGACGTTCAGGCCCGACTCCAGACCTTTGTGGACAGCGGCCAGCTCGGCCCGTTCAACAACGCCTACTGGGGCCATCCGGCTTACAAGCTTCCGCCCGAAGCCAACCTCATGGCCGCGTCCCACTACATCGAAGCCCTGCGGCTCCAGGCCAAGTCGGCCAAGATGCACGCGATCTTCGGCGGGAAGAACCCCCATCTCCAGAGCCTGGTGGTGGGCGGCGTGACCTCCGTCCGGGACCTCCGGCCCGACCGGATCGCCCAGTTCCTCTACCTCTGGAAGGAGACCCAGGAGTTCGTCAATAAGGTTTACATCCCCGATCTGTTGGCCGTGGCCTCGTTCTACAAGGAGTGGGGAAACATCGGCGGGACCACCAACTTCCTGGCCTGGGGCGACTGGGCCGAGGATGAGTCAAACCCCGACACCATGCTGATCCCCGGCGGCGTTATCAAGGGCCGGGACCTCAAAAACGTGGCCAACCCCGATCAGCAGCAGGTCACCGAGCACGTCACTCACGGCTGGTACGAGGACGGGGCGCCGAAACACCCCTACGAGGGCGAGACCAAGCCCCAGCACGGCAAGTACGAGACCGGCGGGGACAAGAGCACCTGGAAGTTCGGCAAGCCGGAGATTGGCAAATACTCCTGGATCAAGGCCCCTCGCTACGACGGCGAGCCCTGCGAAGTCGGCCCCCTGGCCCGGGTTCTGATCGCCTACGGCAAGGGCCAGAAGGCGATCCAGGCGGTGGTGAACGACACCCTTAAAAAGCTCGACATCCCCGTGGAAGCCCTCTTTTCCACCCTTGGCCGGACCGCGGCCCGTGGCCTGGAGACGATTGTCATCGGCAACGCCATGGAAGGCTGGATCATGGAGCTTGTGGAAAACGTAAAAAACGGCAACACCAAGACTTACCAGTCCTGGGAAATGCCGGACGAGGGCATGGGCTACGGCTTAAACGACGTCCCCCGGGGCGCCCTGGGCCACTGGATTAAGATCGAGGACAAAAAGATCAAGAACTACCAGTACGTGGTGCCCTCCACCTGGAACCTCGGCCCCCGGTGCGACGCCGGGAAGCTCGGCCCGGTCGAGGAGGCCCTCATCGGCACCCCGGTCGCCGACCCCAAGCGGCCCCTGGAGATTCTCCGGACCGTTCACTCTTTCGACCCGTGCATCGCCTGCGGCATCCACGTCATCGACCCGGACTCCAACGAGGTTTACAAAGTCCGCGTCGTCTGATACCAGAAGTTTACTCACAGTCCCCCGTCCCCGCTGGGGGCGGGGGTTTTTTGTGCCCGTTGGCCAGCGCGGCGGGCCGTTTCCCTTAAAACGCGCCAAAGGAGCTCAGGATGATTCGAGGAAAGACAAAGTGACCGAACGGGTGATGATCATCGGAGTGGGAAACATCCTCTTTACCGACGAAGGCTTCGGGGTCCGGGTGGTGGAGCGGATTCAGCACCGGTACACCTTTCCCGAAACCGTCTCGGTGGTGGACGGCGGGGTCCTGGGCCTCAACCTCCTGGGGGTGATCAGCGAGGCGGATCACCTCATCGCCGTGGACGCCATCCGATACGGCGGCGCGCCCGGCGACCTCCATCGGCTGTCCGGGGACCAGATCCCGGAACGAATCCGGGCCAAAAACTCCCTCCACCAGATCGATTTCCTGGAAGCCCTGGCCATGTGCGCGGCCCTGGATCATACCCCCAAAACGGTGATCGTCGGGGTGGAGCCCGAGGACATGGAGACCTTGAACCTGAGCCTCACCCCAACGGCCGAGGCCCAAATCGACCCGGTGATCGGGATGGTCCTGGCGGAGCTCGACCGGCTGGGGGTAACTTATCAAGAGAAAGGAGCGGATGACCATGTGTCTGGCGATCCCGTCGAAAATCGTGGAGATTGATGACAGCGGCCTGGGTACCGTCGATGTGGACGGAGTCCGGCGGCAGGCCAGTCTCCTCCTTATCGAATCCCCGGCGGTGGGGGATTACGTCATCGTCCACGCCGGATTTGCCATTCAGAAAATCGATGAGGCCGCGGCCGAGGAATCCCTGGCCCTGCTCCGGGAAGCGGCGGCCCTCATGGAAGGGGGATGGGATGGCTGACGAGAACGGTCTTGTCGATGAGCATGTTTAGGCGGTCGATAGGAGAAAGAGGAATGAAAAAGATTCACGAAGTTAAAAACATACAATTTTCTGGCAATA
>CAYNGG010000423.1:0-3790 GCA_964396575.1 uncultured Desulfobacteraceae bacterium
CTCAGTCCTCACTTACCGCCATCGGCGCCCCTTTTCAAGCCCCCGGCTGATGCTTATGGTTGATCTCAGGACGATATGAAACGTATAGATACCCGTAATGAGGCAAAAAGGAGACTCTACCATGAATACTCACGACTCATCCCTCAGTCCTCAGTCCTCAGTCCTGAATATGATCCATCCGGACAGCATCGCCGGCGTCACCTTCGAGCTAAGCTGGGACAGCGCGGAGGCGCACCATACGGACCGCTTTCACAAGCGGGTCAACTTCTACCGGGACACCCTCCCCGAGGGGATCGATCTCATGGGCGCCGTCCCCGGCGACCGGCGGGAGATCGACATCCCGCCGGGAGAAGCGGTCCCTCCTCATTCCCCGAAGCGGGAGCTTCACTTGAAGCGGAGTCAGCTCAACGAGGAAAAGATCACCCCCCATCTGGGCCGGCACTACCCCATGGGGCTCCTCAAGGGGCTGACCAACGTCTTTTCCGACAACGTCACCCCCTTCCGGCTGGTGGGGCTCGACGATGAGACGATCACCGCCGACACCAACCACCCCCTGGCCCGGTATCCGCTCCACCTGTCGGCCACGGTGGAAAGCGTCCGGGACAAGCCCTATGACCGGGGCGGGGAGTGCATCCTGCTCATGGAGTCCATCACCGACGGGCCGGGGATTCAGGCCCGGCACAACGGAACCCCCACCGATTTCTCCGACCCGGCCGCCTTCAACCGTGAGGACGAGACCCCCGACCCGGAATTCTACGGCAAGCCCCGGCTGGTGACCCACATCGACGACCGGGCCATCGAGGAGATCACCGCGATCTACGGCCGGTTTCTGAAGCCGGGGATGGACGTCCTCGACCTCATGAGCAGTTGGCGGAGCCACTTGCCGGAGACGCCCGCGCCGGGATCGGTAACCGGGCTGGGGATGAACGCCGAGGAAATGGCCGACAACCCCCAGCTCACCGACCACGCCGTCCACGACTTGAACGCCGACCCGCGTCTGCCGTTTAACGACGGCGCCTTCGACCTGGTGATCTGCACCGTTTCGGTGGAGTATCTGACCGACCCGGTGCCGGTCTTCAAGGATGTCCGGCGGGTCCTCCGGCCGGGGGGATATTTCGTGGTCACCTTTTCCAACCGGTGGTTTCCGCCCAAGGCGATCCGTCTCTGGACCGAGCTTCACGAGCTCGAGCGGATGGGGCTCGTTCTCGACTACTTCCACCGGGCCGGGGGCTTTGCGGATCTCGAGAGCTACTCGGTCCGGGGCTGGCCCCGGCCGGCGACCGACAAATACTTTCCCGGCTTGGTCCTGTCCGACCCGGTCTATGCGGTCTGGGGCCGGAAAGCCGACTGATCCGCCGAAACCGGCCGGCCGCTGGGATGCTTTCCGGCGACGGGCCGGCCGGATCGGCCTCATTCTGGCGGCCGCGGTCCTTCTGGCGATTGCCGGGTTTCTGGCCGCGGACGCCCTCCTTCCCGTCGCCCTGCCCGACCCGAACGACGGGTTCGCCGTCACGGTGGTGACGGCCGACGGCACTCCCCTCCGGAGCTTTCCCGATCCCGCCGGGGTCTGGCGATACCCGGTCACCCCGTCGGAGGTCTCCCCGCGTTACATCGATACCCTGGTCCACTACGAGGACCGGTTTTTCCGGTATCATCCCGGCGTCAATCCCGTTTCCCTGATCCGGGCCGCCTGGCAATACCTGAAATCCGGGACTCCTCAGACCGGCGGCTCCACCCTGACCATGCAGGTGGCCCGGATTCTCCATCCCCATAGCCGGTCGATTCCCGGCAAGCTCCGGCAGATCTTCCGGACTCTACAGCTCGAATGGCACCTCACCAAGGACGAGATCCTCACCCTCTACCTCAACTACGCGCCCTTTGGCGGCCCCATCGAGGGGGTTCAGGCGGCGAGCTACGCCTATCTGGGCAAGCCGGCGGCTGAGCTGAGCCATGCCGAGGCGGCGCTTCTGGCGGTCCTCCCCCAGGCCCCCACCCGGCTCCGGCCCGACCGGCACCCCGACCGGGCGGCCCGAGCCCGGAACAAGGTCCTGGACCGGATGGTCAAATTCGGGGTCTGGGACCGGGAAACGGCCGCCGACGCCAAGATGGAGCGGGTGGTGCCCCGGTTCGACCGCCATCCGCTGGTCGCTCCGCTCCTGGCCCGACGGCTCAAAGGGGATGCGGAGCCGGGCCGACCCTTGCGGACGACCATCGAGATGGAGATCCAGACCATCGTGGCCGAGCGGGTCCGGGGCCACGTGGCCGCGACCCCGGCGGGGACATCGGCGGCGGCCCTGGTGGTGGACAACCGGGACCTCGCGGTCCGGGCTTATGTGGGCTCAGCCGATTTCCTCGACAACAGCCGGTACGGCCACGTGGATATGGTCCGGGCGGACCGGTCGCCGGGATCGACCCTCAAGCCTTTTCTCTACGCCTTTGCCCTCGAAGAGGGGCTGATCCACTCGGAAAGCCTCCTGGTGGATGCGCCCATCTCCTTTTCCGGCTACCGGCCGGGGAACTTCACCCGAAGCTTTTCGGGGCCGGTGAGCGCCGCTGAGGCCCTTAAGCGGTCGTTGAACCTTCCGGCCGTGGATCTTCTGGACCGGCTCACGCCCCGGTTTTTCGACGCCCGGCTCCGGCAGGGGGGGCTCCACCTCCGTTATCCGCCCCATGCCGGGCCGAACCTCTCGGCCATTCTGGGCGGGGCCGGGACCTCCCTCGAGGACCTGGTGGCCGCGTTTACCGCCTTCGGGCGCGACGGGCTTGCCGGCCCGCTCCGTTTCACGCCGGACGCCCCCTTGAAGGAGCGGCGGATGATGACGCCCGGCGCCGCCTGGATTATCCGCCGGATTCTATCCACTCAGCCCCGGCCCGACGGCCGCCGGGTCCCCGCCGGCCGGGTTTACATCGACCGGAGCCGGGACGTGGCCTGGAAGACGGGAACCTCCTACGGCTTCCGGGATGCCTGGACCGTCGGGGTCACCGACCGTTACACGGTGGGGGTCTGGGTGGGGCGGCCCGACGGGACGCCTTCGCCCGGGCAGTACGGCCGGGCTACCGCCGCCCCGTTGCTGTTCGCCCTGATCGACAGCCTGCCCCGTCATTCCGGTCCGGCCCCGCCGGTCCCCGAAACCGTGGGCCGGGCCGAGATCTGCTGGCCTTTGGGGACCCAACCGGACGGTTCCGACGATCCCCACTGCCACCTGAAAAAGACCGCCTGGACCTTGAACGGGGTCGTCCCACCAACCCTGCCCGACCGGTCCGACCGCCACTGGACCCCCAATCCCATGACCATCCTGGTCAACCCGGCGACAGGGCTCCGGGTCGAAGCCGACTGCCCGGTGGCCGCCCCCGACGTCCGGGATGTGGCTCGCTGGCCCCGGACCGCAACCCCCTGGCTCACCCCCCGCCAGCGCCGTCTGTCCCGGATTCCGAGGCTCGACCCCGTCTGCGGCCGGCCGGCGCCGGTCCGGGCCGAAACCGTCCGGATCATGGGGATCGAGCCGGGGACCGTCCTCCGGCCGCCGGGGGAATCGACCCGCC
The DNA here is from genome assembly GCA_964396575.1 of uncultured Desulfobacteraceae bacterium. GTDB lineage: Bacteria > Desulfobacterota > Desulfobacteria > Desulfobacterales > JAABSP01 > CAYNGG01. The sequence goes on from CAYNGG010000423.1 coordinate 3,544, forward strand.
CGCCGTCCATCACCTTGATGGCCCAGGGCGGGCAGGGACGCCTCTATTGGCTTCTGGACGGAGCCCTCATCGCTCAGACCGGGGTAAACGAGCCTCGGATTTACTCGTTCCGCCGGCCGGGGCGCTATCGCCTGGCGGTCATGGACCTTTCGGGCAATTCTGACGCCGTGGACCTGACCGTCCTGGCGGGCGGGTAGGGCTAGGGTGAGCACGGCCGTGCTCAGGCACGCCCCGGCGTGACCGGATG
>CAYNGG010000424.1:0-3788 GCA_964396575.1 uncultured Desulfobacteraceae bacterium
CATCCACTACCCGCCATGGAACACGGACCGAGGGAAGTGGCAGGTGACGATCCAGTTGGGAGCATCCACGATCTCGCTGATTCGGAGGTCGGCGCAGACGCTGCAGAGCATATAGGCGTCAGCGGCGTCCATCCCCTGGTGGTCGCCGATGAGGTCGATCATGGCCGAGACCGCGGCGCGGGCGGAGACCATCAGGTCGGGACCGATACCGGTGGTCACGTCGTAGCCGCCGGCGTCGATGTGCCGGGTGACCGGGCCGCTCGTGGTAAATCGGGGAAAAGGGGGGGCTCCGCCGGGGATGAGATCAAGGCGGACGGTCAGCAGCATGGGGCTTTCCAGGGCGGTGCCGCAGACTTCCCCGTCCCCCTGGGCGGCGTGGCCGTCGCCAACCGAAAGCATCGCCCCTTCGACTTCCACCGGCAGGTAGAGGACCGACCCCACCGTGATGTCCCGAGTGTCCATGTTGCCGCCCACTCGTCGGGGCGGGATGACCTCATGAACGCCCGGGTCGGCCGGGGCCAGGCCGATGGTCCCCGGAAAGGGTCGGATGGGGACCCGGCCGCCAGGGCCGAATTCCGCCATTGCCCCGATTTCGGGGGTATAGCGCCAGATATGGAGGGCCGGGTCGGGAAAGTCGTTGGCCAGGAGCCCGAAGCCGGGCATGATGGCGGTCCAGCCCCAGCCGGCCGGCTCGGCGTGAAGCAGCGTGATCTTCAGGGCGTCGCCCGGCTCGGCCCCGTGCACGTAGATGGGGCCGGTGACCGGGTTGACGGCCTCGAAATCGAGCTCGGCGATGCTCCCGGCGTGGGATTGGGTGGAGAGCTGGCCGCCTGATGCGTCCGGGACGTCGATGGTCACGGTGTCGCCGGGGGCGACGGTGAGGGCCGGGGGCAGGGCATTGTTCCAGCCGTAATGGCGGCGGTCTCCGTGGATGGTATAGTCGGGTCTGATGGTCATGGTCCGCTCCGGATCCGTGGTTTGAGGACTGAGGGCTGAGGGCTGAGAACTGAGGACTCAGCACTCAGCGACAGCGCCCGATCGGGCCGTGCGGGAAAGACTTTACCGCTTCGGCCGGGTCAAGGCAAGTGGGTTTGAAGCGTGGTTCGGAACACCCTTCACCCTTCCCACTTCACCCTTGACACCGTCGGCCCCGCTGGTGTAATAAAATGGGTCTTAATTTGAGCGGCAGAAGCTGCTCGCGGCCCGGCCCCCCGAATCCGAGGGTCCGGGTTTTAAGGTTAAATCGGTTCGCGCCCCGAGGCGCGGCCGGCATTGATTGCCGGGGGAATGATCCCCCGCGCCCGATATACCAATCAGCCACGAAGGCTAACGCTCCCGGAAGGGAGTCCGGCCTCGTGGCTTTTTTTATGCCCGAACGGAAAAGGAAGGTCTGATGTCGTATTCGGATTCACCGGCCGCCGCGCTGGAGCGCGGCTGCTCCGTGCCCCATGGCACCGCCCCGCCCCCGACGGCGGCCACCGCCGTTTTTCTCGGCTATGTCCGCCGGAAGCTGATTTTATTCGGGGGATTTGTGGGCGTGACGGCCGTTTTGGCCGTCCTGGCCATCACTCAGGGAGCCTACCCGCTGTCGCCGGGACAAGTAATCCAGGCCCTGGCCGGCCTTGCCGAAGGGCCCACCCAAGTCGTGGTCTGGAACATCCGGATGCCCCGGATCATTGCCGCTCTGGCCGTGGGCTGGGGCTTGTCCCTGTCCGGCCTGAGCATCCAATCCCTGCTGAAAAACCCGCTGGGGTCGCCTTCCACGCTGGGGATCAGCCAGGGGGCGGCTTTCGGAGCGGCGGCGGCCATCATCGTGTTCGGCGGCCGGGTCTTTTCCGTGACGCTCTTCGCATTTGGCGGAGCCATGTGCGCCACGTTCATCATCCTGGCCCTGGCCCGGCTCCGGCGGTTGTCTCCCGAGGCGGTGATCCTGGCGGGAGTGGCCTTGTCCTCGCTGTTCGCTTCGGCCACCACCCTGCTCCAGTACGTGGCCACGGAAACTCAGCTCGCCACCGTGGTTTTCTGGACCTTCGGGGACGTGGCCCGGTCCAACTGGTCGGAGATCGGCCTGATGGCCCTTGCGGCCGTCGCGGCCACCGTTTACTGGATGATCCGGCGGTGGGACCTGAACGCCCTGGCATCCGGCGAGGAGACCGCTCGGGGGCTGGGGGTGAACGTGGACCGGATCCGAATAGAGGGGATGATGACCGCCGCTTTGGTGGCGGCCCTGGCCACCGCCTTCCACGGGGTGATCGCCTTTGTGGGCCTGATCGCGCCGCACATGGCCCGTCGGCTGGTGGGCGCCGATCATGGGCTCCTCATCCCCTTTTCCGCGCTCCTGGGCGCCCTCCTGCTCCTGTCCGCCGACACCTTCGGCCGGGTTCTGGTGGGGTCCGGAGCCCTGCCGGTGGGGGTGGTCACCTCGTTTCTCGGCGCCCCGACCTTTCTCTATCTTCTCATCCGGGGCTACCGATGATCCTGAACGTCTCCGGCATCGAGTTTTCCTATAACAGCCACCCGGTGCTCGACGGGGTCGGCTTCGACCTCGAGGCGGGACGGATTCTGGCGGTCCTCGGGGTCAACGGGGCGGGCAAGTCAACGCTGCTCAAGTGCATCAACCGGGTCCTTCCGCCCCGGGCCGGGTCGGTCTTCCTGGACGACGAAGACCTGTCGGCACTGTCCGGGGCGGCGGTGGCCCGGCGGGTGGGCTATGTCCCTCAAAAACACCCGGATACGCTCCTGAACGTTTACGAGGCGGTCTTGTTGGGCCGAAAGCCCCATATCGGCTGGACCGTATCCGACGCGGACCATCAAATCGTGGAGCGGGTTCTGGACCGGATGGGGCTGTCCGGGATGGCTCTCCGGCCCGTCCGAGATTTGAGCGGCGGCGAGACCCAGAAGGTGGTCATCGCCCGGGCCCTGGCCCAGTCGCCCCGGCTCCTGTTGCTCGACGAGCCCACCAGCAACCTGGACCTCAAGAACCAGTTGGAGGTGATGCGGCTGATCCGGGAGATCGTTTCCGACGGGGGGCTCTCGGCGGCGGTTTCCATCCACGACCTGAACCTCGCGCTCCGCTTTGCCGATACGTTCTTATTTCTCAGGGACGGCCGGGTTCACGCCCTGGTTGACCGGGGCGAGCTGTCGGCCGACATCATCACCGAGGTTTACGACGTGCCGGTAAGCCTTCAGGAGGTTTCAGGGCAGATGATTGTCGTGCCCCTGACGGGGGTTTTCAACGGAAAGGAGAACCAATGAACGTTATGCGAATTGTTCTGATTCTGCTCGCGATGGTCTGGGCGACCCACGGGGTTGCGGCCGACTCCCGGACCGTCACCGACACGGGCGGCCGGAAGGTGACGGTCCCGGCCGATCCGGAACGGATCGTCTGTCTCGGGCCGGGGGCACTCCGGCTGATCGTTTACCTGGAGGCCACCGACCGGGTGGTCGCCGTCGAGTCGATGGAAAAGATGAACCCGACCGGGCGACCCTACTGGATCGCTCGCCCCGAGCTCCATGACCTGCCGGTTTGCGGGCCGGGGGGACCGGCGGCCATCAACAAAAAGCCGGACCTGGAGGGTCTCCTGCGGGCCCGGCCCGACGTGATCTTCATCACTTACATGGACCCGGGTCTGGCCGACGAGGTCCAACGGACCCTGACGATCCCGATAGTGGTCCTCACCTACGGCGAGTTTGCCACCTTTGACGAGGCGGTTTACGACTCCCTGCGGATCGCCGGCACGGTCCTCGGCCAAACGGACCGGGCCGAGGCGGTGGTGGATTATATGTCC
>CAYNGG010000425.1:0-3779 GCA_964396575.1 uncultured Desulfobacteraceae bacterium
CTTCCCACTTCCCACTTCCCACTTCACCGGGGTGGCTCCAAAAAAAGCGGGCGCTCCGGGAAAATCCCGAAGCGCCCGCCGGCCGTCTGACGATCCGATGGATCGAGGTGTCGGTTGGATTATCCGCGGACTTCGATCTTTTTCCGCTTGGCGCCCTCGCCCTTGGGGACGGTGACCGTCAGGACGCCGTCCTGGTAGGCGGCGTCGATCTGGTCGGACTCCACCTCGGCGGGCAGCCGGATGCTCCGACGGAAGGCACCATATCGGCTCTCCCGGACATGGTAGCTCTCACCCTTCTCCTCGTGATCGGCCTTCTTCTCGCCGCTCAGGGTCAGCAAGCCCTCGGAGACGGTGATATCGATATCCTCTTTCTTCATGCCCGGAATCTCGGCCTTCACGGTGATGGTGTCATCGGTCTCCGAGACGTCGATGGAAGGCGCAAACCAGGTTTCAGTCTCGGCAAAGGGGGCCGGTTTCCAGAAATCTTCGAAGAATCGATCGAAAAGGTCCGGCTGAAAACGGCTCAAGCCCCGATCCGTTCGCACTGTGGGAATCAAGCTTCTCATGGCTCAAACCTCCTTTTCTCTTGGTTTATCGGTTCCCGGGTGGCTCATGCCATCCCGTTTGACTTAAAGAATAATCACCTGGCCGGGGCTGTCAAGGGGTTTGCAAGCACGATTTGTGCCATGAAACGATTTTTTCTTTCGCGGCCCGGTCCCGGCCGTTTTTCTCACAATCGAGTTGCCCTCCAACGTGCCGCCGTGCTACCCTGCTCCATTCATACCGGAAGCCGGTGCCCGATCCCCGGCGCGCAACGCTCACCCATGAAAATCCAAGACGGTGGCCATGGCCCAGCACTTTTTCGAAAGCCCCATCCTCAATTCCCCATACACCTATCCCGCTCGTCACTGGGAGCTGGACGCGGACGGCCAGCCCACCGACCGGGTTCTCAACATCCGGCGGCCGGCCTCCTTTATCACCCCGGTTCCCAAGCCCAAAAAGCGGAAAAAGACCGGCAAGCGGGGGCGGCAGAACGATCTCCCGTTCGGGGCGGATGAAGGCGTCTCCACCGACCGGCAGGCCTACGACCCCACCTGGCTCATCAACACGGTCCGGCGGGAGGTGGATATCTGGCGAAAGCTCCCCCGCCCGGACCAGTGGCGGGTGACTCCGGAAACGGCCCGGCTGCTCCAGCACTGGCGTCATCACAACTTCCAGGGCATCCGGCCGTTTTTCTGTCAGGTCGAGGCGATCGAGACCCTGATCTGGCTCACCGAAGTCCTGCCCGATCTGAAACGGGGCGACCAGAAAATCCGGACCCTGATCCGGAACGCCAACCAGGCGGCCAACCCGAGCCTCCACCGGATCGCCCTCAAGCTGGCCACCGGAGCCGGCAAGACCATGGTCATGGCCATGATCATCGCCTGGCAGACGGTCAACGCCGTCCGCCACCCCAACAGCCGGAGCTTCACCCGGGGCTTTCTGGTGGTTGCCCCGGGCCTGACCATCCGGGACCGCCTCCGGGTCCTCCACCCCAGCGACGCGGACAGCTACTACACGGCCCGGGAGCTGATCCCTCCCGATCTGGCGGCGGAGATCGGCCGGGCCAAGATCGTGGTGACCAACTACCACGCCTTCAAGCCCAGGGAACGGATGGAGCTTTCCAAGGGCGGCCGGGCTTTGCTCCAGGGCCGGGGACCGGCCCTCAATACCCTCGAAACCGACGGCCAGATGATCCAGCGGGTTATGCCGGCGCTCATGGGATTCAAAAACATCCTGGTGATCAACGACGAGGCTCACCACTGCTACCGGGAACGGCCCCAGACCGACGATGTGGCCGATCTCAAGGGGGACGACAAGGAAGAGGCCAACCGGAACAACGAGGCCGCCCGCCTCTGGATCTCCGGCATCGAGGCGGTCAAGGGGAAGCTGGGGGTCCCGACGGTCATCGACCTATCGGCCACGCCCTTTTTCCTCCGGGGCTCCGGTTACGCCGAGGGGACCATCTTTCCCTGGACCGTGAGCGACTTTTCCCTCATGGACGCCATCGAGTCCGGGATCGTCAAGCTCCCCCGGGTCCCGGTGGCCGACAACATCCCCGGCGGCGATGTGCCCAAGTTCCGAAACCTCTGGGAGCATATCCGCGTCAAAATGCCCAAAAAAGGCCGGGGCAAGGCGGAGGGGCTCGACCCCTTAAGCCTCCCCTCCGAGCTCGAGACCGCTCTATACGCCCTCTACGGCCACTACCAAAAGACCTTCGAAGCCTGGGAGGCGGCCGGAATCGATGTCCCCCCGGTTTTCATCGTGGTCTGTAACAACACCTCCACCTCCAAGCTCGTCTGCGACCTCATCGCCGGGTTTCACCGGGTCGGCCCCGACGGCGGGACCGAAACCTTCCACCCAGGCCGCCTGCCCCTCTTCCGGAACTACGACGAAAACGGCAGCCGCCTGGCGCGGCCCCGGACCCTCCTTATCGACAGCCGGCAGCTCGAATCCGGCGAGGCCCTCGACAAGGGCTTCCGGGAGATGGCCGCCGACGAGATCGAGCGGTTCCGGCGGGAGATCGTCCAGCGCACCGGCGACGTATCGGCCGGCGCGAGCCTCTCCGACGAGGACCTCCTCCGGGAAGTCATGAACACCGTCGGAAAAAAGGACCGGCTGGGCGAGTCGGTCCGGTGCGTGGTCTCGGTCTCCATGCTCACCGAAGGCTGGGACGCCAACACCGTGACCCACGTCCTCGGGGTCCGGGCCTTCGGAACCCAGCTCCTCTGCGAACAGGTGGTCGGCCGGGCCCTCCGCCGCCAGTCCTACGACCTCAACCCGGATGGCCGGTTCAGCGCCGAATACGCCGACGTCCTCGGCATTCCCTTCGATTTTACCGCCAAGCCGGTGATCGTCAAGCCCCAGCCGCCCCGGCCGACCGTCCGGGTCCACGCCGTCCGGCCCGACCGGGACGCCCTCGAAATCCGGTTTCCCCGGGTCGATGGCTACCGGGTGGACCTCCCCGACGCCCGGCTGACCGCCAGATTCTCCAGGGATTCCGTCCTGAGTCTCACCCCGGACCTGGTGGGGCCGTCGGCTACCAAAAACCAGGGGATCCTCGGCAAGGGCGTGACCCTCACCGTCGATCATCTGGCCGAAAAACGCCCCGCCACCATCCTCTTCGAGCTGACCCGGCATCTCCTCTTCAAGAAATTCCGGGACCCCGGCGAGGAGCCCAAAATCCACCTCTTCGGCCGGCTCAAGGAGATCTGCCGGGAATGGCTCGACGGCGGATATCTCAAATGCTCCGGCGGGACCTACCCGGCCCAGTTGCTCTACCAGGAAATCGCCGACATGGCCTGCGAGCGGATAGAGGCCGCCATCACCGAGGCCATGGCCGACGATCAGCCCGTCCGGGCGATCCTCGACCCGTACAACCCGACCGGCTCCACCGCCTTTGTCAACTTCACCACCTCCAAATCGACCCGCTGGCAAACCGCCCCGGACCGCTGCCACGTCAACTGGGTGATCTGCGACAGCGACTGGGAAGCCGAATTCTGCCGGGTCGTCGAGGATCACCCCCGGGTCCGGGCCTACGTGAAAAACCAGAACCTGGGATTCGAAGTCCCTTACATGATGGGCTCGACCCACCGGAAATATCTCCCGGACTTCATCGTGGCCGTGGACGACGGCGGGGACGAGCCCCTCCACCTCATCGTCGAGATCAAGGGCTTCCGCCGGGAGGACGCCAAGGTCAAAGCCGAAACCATGATGGCCTACTGGGTCCCCGGCGTCAA
>CAYNGG010000426.1:0-3769 GCA_964396575.1 uncultured Desulfobacteraceae bacterium
ACTCAGCCTCAAGGGATTTTAAGTCCCTTGCGTCTACCTGTTCCGCCACCCAGGCATAACCCCGTTGATGATGCCTCTATTTATCCCCTCGGCCGGGTATTGTCAAGGATAGGCTTGCGAAACATGGGCGCATCTGTTAAGGGGAAGCCTATGCGGACGATCGCCCCAGACCCCGCCATCATCCTCGCATCCGCGTCCCCCCGCCGGAAATCGCTCCTCGAGGGGGCCGGAATCCGGTTTGTCGTGGTGCCCAGCCGTTTCGACGAGTCGGCCGTGCCCGTGTCGAGCCCCGAGACCTACGTCCGGGTTCAGGCCGAGGGGAAGGCCGCTGAGGTCTCGGACCGATACCCGGACGCCTGGGTGATCGGGGCGGACACCGTGGTGGTGATCGACGGCGAGATCCTCGGCAAGCCGGCCTCGCCGGCGGCGGCCCGGGAGATGCTGGTCCGGCTCAGCGGACGCCGGCACACGGTTTACACGGGATACGCCCTTTTCCGGGCAACCGGCGGGGACCGGACAGCCGGAGTGGCGGCCACCGAGGTGGCCTTCAAGCCGCTGAAGGGGGACGAAATCGACTGGTATATCAACTCGGGCGAGCCCTTTGACAAGGCCGGGGCCTACGCCATCCAGGGGCTCGGGAGCTGCCTGGTGCGCCGGATCAACGGGTCCTACACCAACGTCGTGGGCCTGCCGGTCTGTGAGGTGGTGACCGTCTTGATGGACCGGGGCGTGGTTCGGCGGGGTTCCGATGGAGCTGACGGGCCGACCGGGAAAGGAGGCTGACATGGGGTGAGTGAACGATTGGCATCGATTCGGGAGCGGATTCGGGCGGCGGCCGAAGGGGCCAGCCGGGACCCGGCCGAGGTCCGGCTGGTGGCCGTGAGCAAGACGGTGGACGTTGACCGGATTCGGGAGGCGGTGGATGCCGGGGTCGAGATCCTGGGCGAAAACTACTTCCAGGAGGCCCGGGAGAAGATCGACGCCCTGGCCGACACCGGGGTGAGCTGGCACTTTATCGGCCATCTCCAGTCGAACAAGGCCAGGTACGTGGTCCGGGGCTTTGACCTGATCCACTCGGTGGACCGGCTCAAGCTGGCCCGGGAGCTCGACCGGCAGGCCGAAAAGGTCGGCCGGGTTCAGCCGATCCTCATCCAGGTCAACCTGGCCGGCGAGGCGAGCAAGTCCGGAGTCTCCGGCGACCGGCTGATGGACCTGGTCCGGGAGGTGGCCCGGTTGCCCCACCTATCTATTCAGGGGCTGATGACCATGCCCCCCTTTTTCGACGCCCCGGAACGGGTCCGGCCCTATTTTGCCGAGCTGCGCCGGAAGCGGGACGAGATCCGGGAGGCGGGGATCGAGGGGGTCGCCATGGATGAGCTGTCCATGGGGATGACCGGAGACTTTGAGGCGGCGGTGGCCGAGGGCGCCACCCTGGTCCGGATCGGGACGGCCATTTTCGGGGAGCGGGCGTGAAGGTCCTGCTCCACATCTGCTGCGCGCCCTGCGCCATCCATCCGGTCCGGGTCCTTCGGGAGGACGAGTCGGCCGAGGTCATGGGCTTTTTCTACCCGCACAACATCCACCCCTATACCGAGTGCCAACGGCGGCGGGCGGCTCTGACTCAATATGCCGACGCCGTGGAGCTCCGGGTGATCGACGCCCCGGGCTATGACCTCGAGGGCTTTTTGCGGAGTGTCGCCTTTCGGGAGGCCGACCGCTGCCTCTACTGCTACCACGACCGGCTCCGGTCGGCGGCCCTGATCGCCCGGCGGGGAAAATTCGACGCCTTCACCTCCACGCTCCTCTATTCCCGCCAGCAGCGGCACGACACGGTCCGGTCCCTGGGCGAGGCGGTGGGTCGGGAGGCCGGGGTCCCCTTTTTCTATCGGGACTTCCGGACGGGGTGGCAAGAGGGGATCGAGGTCTCCCAGGAGATGGGGCTCTACCGGCAGGGGTATTGCGGGTGTATCTACAGCGAGCGGGATCGGTATTACCGATAGCAATCGAGACGGATGTTCGGGAATTTCATATACTTCATCATTGTCCTGCTGATTTATGCCACTTACGAGCCGGCCGAGGCCCCGCCCCTGCCGGTCATCGAGCTGCTGTTTTTGCTGGTCAGCTTCACGATCCTCTTTGCGGCCGTGGTCTGGGCCCGGTTTCGGCAACTGGCCTCCCGGATCGGCCGGGAGAGCTATCTCAGGCTGGACCACCGGTACAACGCCCTGGTCACCCGGAGCTCGGTGGGAGCCATCGTCTTGTTCGCGGTGGACATTTACGTCCTCGACCTTTCCGCCGTCACCCGCCGGGTACCCCTCTTAGCTCAACTGCCCACCCTGGAGGCGGTCCTCTTTCTGGGCCTGTTCATCGGCTATCTGGCCATTGTCTGGAGCACTGCCCACGAGGTTTACCAGAGGCTTTACGGCGACCCCATCTCCCGGAAGAGCTACGTTCTGTCCAACGTCTCGTTCGCCGTGCCGGTGCTCCTGCCCTGGCTCATCCTGTCCGGCGTGGCCGACCTCATCCGGGCTCTGCCCTTTGCGGCCCCTCGGGAGTTTCTGGCCACCACCCAGGGGGAGATCCTCTATTTCCTGGTCTTCCTTTTCGGGGTGGCGGTGGTGGGGCCCTATCTCATCCAGAAGCTCTGGCGGTGTCGCCCGGTGCCGCCGGGACCGGATCGCCAGCGGATCGAGACCCTTTGCCGGAAGGCCGACCTCGCCTACGCGGATATCCTCTACTGGCCGATTTTCGGGGGCCGGATGATCACCGCCGGGGTGATGGGGCTGGCCCGGCGATTCCGGTACATCCTGGTCACCGACGCCCTCTTGACCCTTCTCCAGCCCGAGGAGGTCGAGGCGGTCATCGCCCACGAGATCGGCCACGTCAAGAAGCGGCATCTCCAGTTCTACCTCTTTTTCTTCGTGGGCTACATGCTCCTGTCCTACGCCACCTTCGACCTGATCATCTACTCGATCCTCTACCTCGAGCCGCTCTACCGGTTCGTGAAGGGGACCGGGTTCGAGCAGGCCACCATCACCTCGGCGCTCTTCAGCGCCATGATCATCATCCTCTTCCTGGTTTACTTCCGATTCATCTTCGGCTACTTCATGCGGAACTTCGAGCGGCAGGCCGACACCTACGTCTTCCACATCTTCGGCACGGCCCGGCCGCTGATCTCCACCTTCCAGAAGATCACCCTCACCTCCGGGCAGTCTCCGGACAAGCCCAACTGGCACCATTTCAGCATCTCCGAGCGGGTCGGCTACCTCCGGCGGTGCGAGCTGGACCGGTCCTGGATCGGCCGCCATGAGCGGAAGGTCCGCCGGAGCATCATCGTCTTTGCCGTGGCCATGGTGGCGGTGGCGGCGGCCGGCTATCACCTCAATTTCGGCGAGGCGGGCCGGACGCTGAACGCCCATCTGTTCGAAAAGGTTTTGTTGCGGGAAATCGATCGCGGAGAGGGGGATGGCCGGATCTACCGGATGCTCGGGGACCTCTACTTCAGCCGGGAGGACTTCGCCGGGGCGGTCCGGGCCTATGAGCGGGCCGTGGACCTCGACCCGAAGGACCCGGAGACGCTGAACAACCTCGCCTGGCTCTATGCCACCTGCGAGGACGAATCCTTCCGGAACCCGGTCCGGGCCGTGGCCCTGGCCGAGCGGGCCGCGGTCCAAAAGCCGGTGGCCCATATCCTCGATACCCTGGCGGAAAGCTATTACGTCAACGGGGAGCTGGAAGCGGCGGTGGCGGCCGGGCGAAAGGCCCTCGC
>CAYNGG010000427.1:0-3761 GCA_964396575.1 uncultured Desulfobacteraceae bacterium
CCGTTCGGAGCTTTCTCGCGCTTTGAGCCCCCAGAGGAGCAGGAGCAGCGCGGCCCCGGTCATGACCCCGGAGACGGCGCAGACCGCTCCGATGCCCCCGGCCGTCCAGGCCACTCCGCCGATCATCGCCCCGATGACCCGTCCGAGGCTCGCGGCGCCGAAGTATCCGGCCATCATCGTGGCCCGGGCCCCGGGCAGGACTTCGGTGAAAAAAGAGAGCGCCACGACGATGGACAGCTCGAAAAAGACAAAGATCGCGAAGACCCCGACCAGAGCCCCCACAAGTGTATTTCCGATGACCGGCAGGAGGAGGTAGCAGGCCGCCGTCAGGATCACCCCGCCCACCAGGCTCCGAGCCAGCCCGATCCGGTCGGCCAACATCGCGCAGGCGGCCTCCCCGATGAGCTCAGCCGCGCCGATAACCGTGACCGCCGCGCCCAAAGCCGCGACGTTCAAATGGAAGGTCCCCTCCAGCCAGACCCCGTAAACGACGAAAAAGACGTCGCTGGCCCCGTTGAACAGGAGCGTAAACCCCAGGGTCCGGAGCGCGGTCGGTGACCGGCAAATCCGTCCGAAGGCATCCCGGAAGCCGGCTGGCGCGGTTCGGGCCGTCTCTTCGGGTGTCCGGGCCGGCAGGAGCAGCAGGAGAGCGATCCATCCCAACACCGCCGCGATCCCCAGCGCCAGAAACGGGGCCCGCCACCCGAACCGGCTGATGAGCAGCCCGATCAGCGGGAGCCCCACCAGGGCCGCCCCCGCCCAGCTCACCTCGAGGGCTCCCACCGCCAGGGCCCGCCGCCGGTAGCTCACCCGTTCCCCCACAAAGGCCAGGATGGCCGGGTCGAACATCGACTTGCCCAGGCCGGCCAGAAACAATCCCACCAGGACGGCGGCGTAAACCGGCACCCAGAAGGCCAGCATCATCCCGACGGCCAGAGCCGCCAGACCGGTCAAAAAGAGCCGCCGGTGGCCCAAACGGTCGGCCAGCGGCCCGAAAGCGAGGCTCAACATCGAGGTGCTCTGGTTGACGGCGATCAGCGAAGTCACCGCCGGCAGTGAGACATCAAGCCCCCGTCCCAGGGCCGGAGCAAAGGGGTAAACGAAGCGCCGGGAGGTGTTGAGAAAAAGCCGGCAGACCGCCGCCGCCGTCACCTGCCAGACGATCCCGACCGGCGGGCGGGCCTCGGTTTCCTTCATGGGCGAACCGCGGGCGGAGAACCGACCGATTCGACAAAACAACTGGGCTCGCGGTCTTCGATGGTCACGATCACGGTATCGGTGTCGGTCTCTCCGGCCCCGTTGGTGATCGTCAGCTCGAAGGTCAGCCGGGTTCCCTCATCCTCATCCGGAACGGTGAACCGAGCCTGAACCGTACTGGCACCGTCCAGCGTCACCGACGGTCCGCCGGTCTGGCGCCACTGATAAGACTGGATGTTCCCGGCGGATGCGGACCCGTTTAGGGTGACCGTCTCCCCCGCCTCGGCCGTGTGATCATCCCCGGCCGCGGCGGTGGGGCCTTCGGTCACGACATCACCTCGGCCGGTGTGGCGGGCGTCATGCTGAAATCCCGGCCAGGGAGCCGCCGCCATTCCCCGGGACCAACTGGCCACCGAGACGAGACGGCCTTCCCTGGTGACCAGATAGAGGTTGCCGCCGGCATCAATCGTGGGCGCGGCGGTCTCGTCGGCGCCGCAATCGACCGACCATTTCTCGGTTCCGTCGGGGTTGAGCGCCAGGAGATGGCCGTTGCCGATGGAGAGGTAAATGGTGCCGTAGGAGCCCACCGCCGGCGTAGCAGCCACCGCTCCGTCAGCGGGAAAGCGCCAGTCTTCATCCCCATCGGCCAACAGAGCATAGACGGTTCCATCGGTGTCGCCGAAGTAGATGGTCCCCCCGGTTCCCACCGCCGCCCCGCCATGGATGGGGGCGTCGGCGGAAAAGATCCATCGAGCGTCCCCATCCGGGGTAACGGCATGGAGCCGGCCGGTTTCATCGCCGGCGTAGATGGTCCCGTCGGCTCCGATGGCCAGGGGGGCCGAGATGGGACCCTCGGCGCGATAGGTCCATTGCGAGTCTCCATGCCGCTCGACCGCGTGGAGTCGGCCGTCGGCGCCCCCGGCATAGACGGTGCCGTCCGTCCCCACCGCCGGCGGCGTGAGGGCGGCCCCCGCGGTATAGGTCCATTGGACGGCGCCGTCAGTGCCGAGGCCGTGGAGAAACCCGCTCTCGCTCCCGACATACAGGCTCCCGTCGGCGCCAATTGCCGGTACCGACAGCCCGGCCGACAGGATGGCGGATTGCCAGCGGCGGGTTTCGCCCACGACATAGGCGCGGAGCCGACCGTCGTCCGACGGGATGTAGATCGTGCCGTCCACGCCCACGGCCGGAGCGGCCACCACTCGACCGATGGCTTCCGTTTGCCACGTGGCCGTTCCGGTATCCGGATTCAACGCCAGAAGCCGGCCTTGGACCACGCCGACGTAAATGTCTCCCGATTCTCCCACCGCCGCGGATGCCGACACCCCCGAGACGGTGGCAAACTCCAATCGGATCTCTTTCGGCTCCCCGGTCCGGGCCGACTCGGGGGAACAGAGCAGGGCGACGGCAAAACAGATGGCCGGCAGCCGGTATCGAATCATATCGACTTCCTTTCTCCGGATTGGGGGAGCGTGTCCCCGTCAAGGGTGTTCAGGCAGGCGGTCAGCTCGGCACGGAGGGCATCGAAGTCGCGGTCCAGGCTTATGAACAAGTTCGAAAACGACGCGGTCTCATCGGATGCCCCGTCCGGGCCGGCCGACCGGGCCGCGGTCTCCAGGTCGGCGGCGAGGCTCTGGAGCCGGGGGGAGGAGATGTTGGCGAATGCCCCCTTGACGGTGTGGGCGGAGGCCGCGATGTCCGCCGCGTTGCCGTCCTCGACCTGGCGGCGAAGGGCCGCCATCCGGCGGGGCAGGTCGTCCAGAAAGACTCGGATCACCTCCCGGCAGAGCCCGGCGTCGTGGTCCAGGCGTTCGAGCAGGGCGGCCTGATCGAGCAGGGGCGGAGGGGACGGGTCGGCCGGGTCAGTCGGGATTTTCCCGTCGGGCATGAGGACTTCGGCGATGGCTCGGGTCGCGGCTTCGGCATCGGCCCGCATCCGACTTTCCACCAGCCGGATCATCCGGTCAAAGGCGATCAGCCGGTCTTTCAGGGCCTCGATGAGCTCGGCCTGCTGGGTCTCGTAAAGCGTCCGCATCCGGTGATGCCCGTATCCGCCGACAATGGCGGCCGATGCGGCGGCGGTCAACCCGATGACCAGCAGCAGATGGATTAAAAAACGCTGTTTCATATCGTCCGTGGGCTCAGTGGTAAAAAAGATTCCGTTGACAGCGGGCGAGGGGCCTATTTAATATCCGGTGTGCCGCCGCCGGATGCAGGTGGCTCAAGATACCAGCATCCGCGGCGGGGCTCAATCATTATTTCCTACCTTTTCTAAGCTTGCCGGCGGGCGGATCAACGGCGGACGGGGGAGATTTCATGGACATGCGAGACAATCGAATTCGGGCGGTGGTCATCTGGATATCTCTGATGGCGGCGGTATTTTCGGCGGGGCCGGCAGCGGCGGCGGGTCCGGATGATGTTTACGCCACTAAGCTAGCTCAGGCGGGCCGTCGGGCTGAGGTCGATCAGAAAGTCGGTTAGCCGGAGTCCGTCATCCTCGCCGTAAACGCGCTTCAGGTAAGTCTGAAGATCGATGGCGATGTTCAGCATCCGGTCCGATCCCC
>CAYNGG010000428.1:0-3745 GCA_964396575.1 uncultured Desulfobacteraceae bacterium
TCAAAGACAACGATCGGCTGCTTGCCATCAAAGAAGCCATCAAGACCACCGATGATATGGAAGCCTTCAAGCGGTTGATTGAAGGCTCGGAAATTTGAAGTCAGGCCATGACGAGATCTGAAAACAGAGGCATACCACTGTTCAACGCCGCCTACCTCCGCTCCGTGTGGGCGGCCGATTTCGAAACCTTCAACGCTTCATCCGAAGCCGAAGCTCTCCACGCCCGTTTGAAAAACTGGGCGGAAAAGGACCGGCAGACCGAGACGGCCGCCGAGGCCGCGTTTATCGAGCTGTTTTTCAAGCAGACCTGGGGATATTGCGCCAGCGGGGAAGGGGATAAATCCCGCGGCTTCACCCTCTGGCAGCAGTTTCCCGTAAAAGGAGCGGGTATGACCGGCGG
Source organism: uncultured Desulfobacteraceae bacterium (assembly GCA_964396575.1). Taxonomy (GTDB): domain Bacteria; phylum Desulfobacterota; class Desulfobacteria; order Desulfobacterales; family JAABSP01; genus CAYNGG01. The sequence continues at coordinate 401 of CAYNGG010000428.1, forward strand.
CACGGGCAAGGCCGATGTGGCCCTGGGCCATTTCGGACGGGATGACGAGGCGCCCATTCCCCAGGTTCTCGGCGAATTCAAGGACGACCGCTCCGGCCTGGACAAGCCTCAATCGGGCCGTCCCAACGCCCGTTCCCCCGTCGAGCAGTGCCTCGACTATCTCCGTGAATCCCGGACCGGGCTGATCTCCCCGATCCTGCCGACCTGGGGCCTGGTGACCGACATGAACGAGATCCGTCTCTATCGCTTCGGGAGCAAGGCCCAATACCAGCGCTTCGTCATCCGTCCGGCTGACGGGGATTTGGCCATGCCGCTCACGAGCGATGACGAGAATGCCGCATTCGAGCGGTTTCTGCTCCACCGGATCTTTCATGCCGGCTGGCTGTTGTCCGAGGGCGGGAAGTCGCCCCTCGAAAAGCTCCTGGACGACCAGCTCATCCACGAGCAGGCCCTGGAAAACGAGTTCTACGTCGAATATCGCGAATTCCGGGAAACGCTTTACCGGACCCTGAGCCAATATAATCCCCACTTTGAGCACCAGGGACGGCTCCGACGCCTGGTCCGCCTGACCCAGCGGATTCTCGACCGGTGCCTGTTCATCCTCTACTGCGAGGACATGGGCGCCGCATTGAGCTTTCCGCCCAACATCCTCCGGGACCTGCTCATCGAGGTCTCCGGGAGCCGGTATTACAATCCGGAAGCCGATGACGCCTGGCATCTGGTCAAGCGTCTGTTCGCCGCCATGCGTGACGGCAGCCCGTTTGGCGACAGGCGGATCAACCCCTTCAACGGCGGCCTCTTTGCGGAAGACCCGGAGATGGACGCCCTCAAGCTGCCCAATCAACTGTTCTGCGAGAAGAACCAGGGCCAAAGCCCCGACCGGATTCTGCAATTTCCCAAAACCCTTCTTTTTCTGTCGGCCAAGTACAACTTCGGGGCATCCGACGATGGGGGCGGCCGGAGCCTCAGCCTGACGGCCATGGGCCGTATCTTCGAGCAGAGCATCACCGACCTCGAGGTGATGGAGGCCCAAGCCGAAGGCCGCGAGTCGCTCACCGAGCTGACCCGCCGAAAGCGTGACGGGGTTTACTACACGCCGGAGTGGGTGACTCATTACATTGTCGAAGAGACCATCGGGGCGAGGCTATCGGAAATCCGGGAGACCCTGGGGTTTGACCGGTTCGGCGCGGTCACCGACGACCAGATCCACGCCTGGCGCGGAGACCGACGAAAGGCCAAGGTCGTGGGCGAGTACCTCAACGCCCTGCGGGATTACGAGGCGCGGATGAAAACCATCAAGGTCGTTGATCCGGCCTGCGGATCGGGCGCCTTTCTGATCCAGGCTTTCAAGTACCTCTACGAGCAGCGGCAGTGGATCGCCAGGGAAATGGAGCGGGTAACCGGCGAAAAAGGGGTCTTCGATACCCACGAGGCCATGAGCGCGGTCCTGTCGCAAAATCTCTACGGTGCCGACATCAACGCCGAGTCGGTGGAGATCACCCGGCTGGCCCTCTGGCTCCATACCGCCCTTCCAAACCGCCCTCTGACCTACCTGGACCGGAACATTCAATGCGGCAACAGTCTCATCGGGCACGACTTTTACCCCCAGTTGGGCTTAAACCCGGATTTGCTCGGGGCGGACGCACGGGATCGCGTCAGGACGTTTGACTGGGCTGAAGCGTTTCCCGAGGTCTTCGATCAGGAAAACCCCGGCTTCGACTGCGTCATCGGGAACCCGCCCTATGTCAAGCTCCAGCACTTCCGCAAAGTTCAGGCGGATGTGGCCCGATACCTGGTGGAAGCCAAACGCGAAGACGGCCAACCCCTCTACGAAAGCACCCAGACCGGCAATTTCGATCTGTATCTCCCGTTTATCGAGCGGGGCGTTGAGCTGCTGAACACGGACGGCAAGATGGGCTATATCGCCCCGAGCGTCTGGACCGTCAACGAATACGGCAAGGGCCTCCGCCGGAAGCTCAAGCAGACCCGCCGGCTCGACCGATGGGTCGATTTCAAAAGCTATCAGGTCTTTGATGAGGCGATTACCTACACCGCCCTCCAATTCTTCACGGGGACCGAACGAGATCAGGTCCGCTGCGCCTTCGCGCCGAAGGGAAAGGAAGACATCACGGCCATGGACTGGCGAAAAGTGGACGACGGGGTGCGGTTTGAGAACCTCCCGGAGGCCGATAGCTGGGTTTTTCTGCCGAAGGCGGAGCGTTGTCTTCACAAGAAGCTGCTTGAAAGCTGTAAAAGGTTGGATCAGGTTTGCAAGGGGATTACGGTCGGCATTCAGACAAGCGCTGATTATATTTACCACCTTGAGCGTATCGGCCCGGATCGGTATTTCCACAAGCCAAAGGGCGGGAAAGCACTTGTAGAAGTCGAGATTGAAGATGGCATTATGCACCCGCTGGTCTCCGGACCGGAAGCAAAGCGGTACCAGGTGCCGGATACATCGACTTATCTCTTGTTTCCATACGAGGTCACGGATGGCGCTGCTCATCTGTTTACGGCCAAGGAAATGGAAGCGCGATACCCGAAAGCCTGGGAATACCTTAAAAGCTACGAGTCATCGTTGCGATCCCGTGAAAGTGGAAAATTCGATGATGACCAGTGGTACCGCTTTGGCCGTCATCAAAACATCGACAAACAAGAGCTGGAAAAGCTGTGCGTGGCTCAATTGGTACCCGCGATGCGAGTCTGCTATGATTCAGAAGGAGAGTTCTATTTTAACAATGTGCGGGTGAACGGCATCATTCCCGTTGATATTGGAACCGGCTGGTTTCTGCTGGGCATTTTGAATGCGCCACTCTGTGACTACATCTTCAAACGAATCGCCAAGCCGAAGGCCGGCGGCTATTACGAGGCCAACAAGCAGTTCATTGCCCCCCTCCCCATCCCCGAGGCCACCGAATCCGAAAAAGCCCAGGTTGTCGAGCTGGCCATGACTCTCCAGGAGCTCCACACCATGCGCCGGGACCTGACCTTGATGATCGACAAGCGCCTGGAAAGCGCTCAATGCGAGGATGACAAACGGGACGCGGGCTGGCTCTGGGCCGACGTCAAGCCAATCAAAGCGATCAAAGCGGATGCGCCGGCCGGGCTCAAGGGCCGCGAGCTGACCGCCTGGGCGAAGGCCCGGCGGGAATCGCTGCTCGACTTCCACCTGGACGCGATCAACACCATGCTCCGCCCGGGCGTGAAGCTGACGGTCGAAAACGAGTACGGCGAGCTGAAGCTCCTGGCCAACCGGGTGCCGGTGATCGACGGCGTTTTTCTGGATGAAAACGAGTCCGGGTTCATTGAAGCTCAATGGCGCCAGAAGGCCCGGCGGATCCATGT
>CAYNGG010000429.1:0-3718 GCA_964396575.1 uncultured Desulfobacteraceae bacterium
TACGGCCTTAAACTGCCTGGCCTGCATCGGCCTGAGCCTGCTCATGGGCTACGCCGGCCAGATCTCCCTGGGCCATGCCGCTTTTGTGGCCCTCGGGGCCTATGTCTCGGCGATCCTCACCGCTCATCACGGCTGGTCCGCCGGGTCGGCCTTATGCGCCGGAGCTTTCCTGTCGGCGGCGGTGGCCGTTCTGGTGGGGGTGCCGTCCCTGCGGCTCAAAGGGCATTACCTGGCCATGGCCACCCTCGGGTTCGGAGCCATTGTCCACATCGTGGCCGTGGCGGCGGTGGATCTGACCGGGGGCCCCGAGGGGGTTTCCGGCATCCCCGACCTCGTCCTTTTCGGACTGCCCATCGACACTGACCGCCGCTTTTTCTATTTCAGTTGGGCGGCGGTGGTTTTGGGGCTTTTTCTGGCGCTGAACCTGATCCACTCCCGGATCGGCCGGGGTCTGCGGGCGATCCACGGCAGTGAGGACGCCGCCGGGGCCGCCGGGGTCCACACCGCTCGCTACAAGATCGAAATCTTTGTCATCAGCGCCGTTTACGCTTCGGTCTCCGGGAGCCTCTACGCCTATTACGTCAATTACATTGACCCCGGCCCCTTTGACGTGATGCACTCGGTCCTTCTGGTAACCATGGTGGCCGTGGGCGGGATGCACCGGGTCTGGGGGGCGATCACCGGGGCGGTGCTCCTCTCCCTCCTTCCCGAGTTTCTCTCGTCGCTCTCTCACTACTTCCAGAAGATCGGCATCGAATACACCCAGGATTACGACATCCTGGTTTACGGGACGATCCTTTTGCTCATTATGCTCTTTTTGCCCGAGGGACTTTTTTCCGGGGTGGGCGCGGTTCTGAGGTGGCTCCGGGACCGGGTGAGGGGACAATCGGCCGACGGCGGTGACCCGAGGACCCATGCAGCTTGAGGTAAGCGATCTTCGGAAGCAGTTCGGCGGCGTGGTGGCCGTGGACGATCTCTCCTTTCGGGCGGCCCGGGACGAGGTCACCTCGGTAATCGGTCCTAACGGGGCCGGAAAGACCACCGTGTTTCACCTGGTGACCGGTTTTCTCCGGCCGACGGCCGGCCGGATAAGCCTGGACGGCCGGGAGATCACCGGGAAAAAGCCGCACCAAATCGCCGCATTAGGGGTGGCCCGGACCTTTCAGAACGTCCAGGTCTTCTCCCAGATGAGCGTTCTGGAAAACGTCATGGTGGGGCGGCACACCCGGTCGTCGGCCGGCTTTTTGCGGTCCTTTTTGATCCCGCCGTTTCTGAGGGGTGAAGAACACCGAATCCGGGAGGCGGCTCTAACCTGGCTGGAGATGGTGGGCCTGGCCGACCGGGCGGATCAGCCGGCCGGGAGCCTTCCCCTGGGCAGCCAGCGGGCCCTCGAGATGGCCCGGGCCCTGGCCCAGGAGCCGACTCTCCTTCTTCTCGACGAGCCGGCTTCGGGGTTAAACGCCCGGGAGACCCTGGCCATGGGGGAGCTCATCAGCCGAATCCGGGGGATGGGGATCACCGTCCTTCTGGTGGAGCACGACATGGAGCTGGTCATGGAGATCTCCGACCGGGTGGTGGTGGTCAACTTCGGCCGGCGGATCGCCGAGGGGACCCCCGCCGAGATCCAGATGGACTCCGACGTGATCGCCGCCTATCTGGGGGAGTGAGCTGATGCTGCGCCTGGTCAACGTCAACAGCTATTACGGGCTCATCCGGGTTCTCAAGAACCTCTCGCTCCACGTGAGTCCGGGGGAGATCGTCACGCTCATCGGGGCCAACGGGGCCGGCAAGAGCACGACTCTCCGGGCCATCAGCGGGCTCCAGCCGGTCCGGGAGGGGGATATCCACTTCGAGGGCCGGGAGATCACCGGGGTAAGCCCGGAGCGGATCGTCCGCCAGGGGATCGCCCAGGTTCCCGAGGGCCGGCAGATTTTCTGGCCCATGACCGTGTTGGAAAACCTGGAGATCGGCGGATATCTCGTTTACCGGCTTGGCGGCAAGGCCCGGCTCCAGGAGCGGATCGAGGAGATGTTCGACCGGTTCCCCATTCTCCGGGAGCGACAGCGCCAGTTTGCCGGGACCCTGAGCGGCGGGGAGCAGCAGATGCTCGCCATCGCCATGGCTCTCATCAATCAGCCGCGGTTTCTCCTTCTAGATGAGCCGTCCATGGGGCTGGCGCCTTTGGTGGTCCGGGAGATCTTCAAGACGGTCAAAAGCCTCAACGAAACCGAGGGGCTCACCGTCCTCTTAGTGGAGCAGAACGCCCGGGCCGCGCTTCAGGTGGCCCATCGGGGGTATGTCATGGAAACCGGCAAGATCGTCTTCGAGGAGAGCGCGGAGGCCCTGATGCGCAACCAGGAGGTCCGGCGGGCTTATCTGGGCCGGGACAAACGGGAAATCTGGGAATAGGGGGAATGGCCATGGAATGCTGGAACGGCGATCGGGAGTGCATGGACCGGGAGGAGATCGCGCAGCTTCAACTCGAGCGGCTCCAGTCCACCCTTCATCGGGTTTACAAAAACGTCCGCCACTATCGACGGACCTTTCGGGAGATCGATTTCATGCCCGAGGACCTCCATTCCCTGGAGCAGTTCCGGGTGCTTCCCTTCACTGACCGAAAGGTCCTGGAGGACAACTATCCTTACGGGATGTTCGCCGTTTCTCTCCGGGAGGTGGTCCGCCTCCACACCCCGGCCATCAATCTCGACCGCCCGGTGGTCATGGGATATACCGGAAACGATCTCGACACCTGGGCGGAGCTGATGGCCCGGAACCTGGCGGCGGTGGGCGTTGACCGGGACGACGTGGTTCAGATCTCGCTGACCTTCGGCATCCTCACCGGACCTTTCGGGGTCCAGATCGGGGCTGAGCGGATCGGGGCTTCGGTGATCCCGATGTCCAGCGGGAAATACCTTTCCCAGGTCAAGATCATGCGGGATTTCAAGACCACCACCCTCGTCTCCACCCCGACCTTCGCCCTCGGCCTGATCCGGGCCATGGAGGAGATGGGCGTGGACCCCAAATGCCTGAGCCTCAAGTACGGGCTCTTCGGCTCCGAGCCCTGGTCGGAACGGACCCGGGGCCGGATCGAGGACCGGCTCCACGTCACCGCCACCGACACCTATGGACTCGCCGAAGTTTTTGGGCCGGGGGTGGCCTGGGAATGCGGGGAAAAAGCCGGGCTCCACATCCCCGAGGACCATTTCTTTCCCGAGATCATCGACCCGGAGACCGGCGAGCCGCTCCCGCCGGGGGAGACGGGCGAGCTGGTCCTGACCACCCTGACCAAGGAAGCCTTTCCGCTGATCCGCTACCGGACCGGCGACATTACCCGGCTCGATTTCTCGACCTGTGCCTGCGGCCGGAGCCATTGCCGGATTGCCCGGATGAGCCGGCGGTGCGACGACGTGATCGTCATGCGGGGCACCCGGATTCCGCCGGATCAGATCGGCCGGATTCTGGAGCGGGAGGCCCGCGCCATGCCCCGCTATCAGATTCTGGTGGAGCGCCGGGACGACGAGGACCACCTGACGGTCCTCATCGAGATCTCCGACCAGTTCTTCTTCGACGAGATGAAAAAGCAGCGGTCCTTTGTGGAGACGCTCCAACGGCGGATCTCCGAGTTTCTGGGCTGGGAGGCCGGGGTCCGCCTGGTGGAAGCCGGGGCCTTTGACCCGGCGGTCCGGGTGGCGGACCGGAGGGATTTGGAGTGACGGCG
>CAYNGG010000430.1:0-3706 GCA_964396575.1 uncultured Desulfobacteraceae bacterium
TCTTCAAGGACGTCCACCTCGGGATGTACGAAAAGCGGCCCATCTACTTCCCGCTCTCCTCGAAGAAGAAGCACTTCGTGGCCTTTGTGAGCATCCATCGCTGGACGGACGCCACGTTGCAAACCCTTCTGGCCGATCATTTGATCACCGAGCAAAACCGTCTTGAGGGCGAGCTCCGGGACCTGTCCGAAAGCCGGGACCGGGGCGACCGGAAGGCTCAGGCTCAGGCGGAAAGCCGGTACGCCCGGGTCCAGGGGCTCCACGAGGAGCTGACGGCGTTTATCGGGCTGGTCCGGGCCTGCGCGGAGAGTGGGCCCCCGCCGGCGGGGCCGTCGGACACGCCACGGGAGGCGGATGCCCGGTTCCGGATGGATCTGGACGACGGGGTGATGGTCAACAGCGCGGCGCTCTGGCCGCTCCTCGAGCCTCAGTGGAAGGACCCCAAAAAGTGGTGGTCGGAGCTTTGCAACGCCAGGGGGCGGAAGGACTATGACTGGTCCCACCTGGCGGCCCGGTATTTCCCGGACCGGGTTGACCGGAAATGCCGGACGGACCCGTCTTTGGCCGTGGCTCACGGTTGTTTCTGGACATACCATCCGGCCAGGGCCTACCAGTGGGAGTTGCGGCTTCAAGACGAGATCGCGCCCTGGTTTACCATTGATGAGGACGGCGCGGACGAGCTGGCCGCCGCCTTCGAGGAAGATCACCGGGAGACGGCCGAGGCTCTGGTGGCTGATGAGCGGCGGCGCCGGGAGCGGAACCGGGCCCGGTCCGAATCGGCCGGGGCCGCCCCATCGACGGAGAAAACGCCGGCTGAAACCCGCTATGGGCCTGACCCGCTCTTTTCGGGAGATGGCCGATCATGACCGCGCCCGGCCCCATCACCGCTCAACTGGAGGATAAGCTGACGGCGGAGATCCGCCGACGCGGGATCGTGGTCTGGTTTGACAAGCGCGGGGAGTTTTCGGGCTACGTGGACGATCTGGTCCGGCGGCACGAGGCCGGGGAGTTTCCCTTTCCGGTGGTTCCGTTCCGGGGGAGCTTTCTGGAGATGATGCTGGACCTCGAGCCGTACTGGGATGGGCTGGACCCGGAGCCGCTCCTGATCCATCTGCCGGGCCACACCGAGGAGAGCATCCGGGAGACGCCGATCCTGGCGTTCTACCGGTCCGGCTTTCGGTTCCGGTGTGCTCTGGATACCCTGATCCGGGAGGCGGCGGCCGGCCAGGTTGATCCGGAGACCATCGAGGCCTTTCTCCGGGAGGGGCCGTCGAGCCTGGAGGCGGCCGAGGCCTGGCTGGCGCGTCGGTCGGCGAGCGAGCGGGCCGGGATCGCCGGGTACCTCGACGGCCTTTCCCTCGAATGGATTCTGGACGGGCTTTTCGGGGAGAACGAGGATTTCAAGGGCCGGTTCAGCGACCGGGGGAGCCTCGACCGCCTCGCCGACCACATCCATCGTCACACCGGGATGGACCGGGCCTTTGGGGAGTTTTTCAACGACGGTCCGCCCGAGACCGAGACCCTGACATCGCTGCGGGAGACCTTCGGGGCCTGGCTGATGTGCGTGGAGTACGTTCAGAATCTGACGGTCCCGCCGACCCTGGCGGCGTTGAAGCCGATCCGGTCCCTGTCCGACCCGCTCCGGAGCGCCTGCTTTCGGCTGGTGGACCATTTCCGGTCCCGCCATCCGGATGCCTATGCCGCCGTGGCCATGGGAGCCGAATCCCACTTGCGGGAGGAGATCGAAAGCCATTCGCCGGACCAGTTGGGGCACATCGACACCTTCAACCTCGAGCAGGAGCGGATTCTGGCGGGCGCGGTGGATGCGCTCCTGGCCGGGGACTGGGAGTCGGCCCGGATTCCGGCGCGGCAGCGGACGGCGGAGGTCCCCTTCTGGCTCCGCCGGGACCCGGTTCGCCGGATGACCTGGACCCTGGTCGATGACGCGGCCCGGTTGGGCCACCTGATCAAGACCTCGGGCCGGCCCCTTGACGGGGTTGACGGGATCGACGCGGCGGTGGTTCGTTACGCCGATGCCGGGTGGCGGGTGGATAACGCTCACCGGCGGTTCGAGCAGCGGCAGGTGAAGCTCTTCGACCCGAAGATGCCCCATTTCGCCCAGCTCCACGCGGCCTTTGACCGGCTTCGGGAGCGGTACCGGGAATGGGCCGACGCCCTGGCGGAGGGGTTCACCGCCGTCTGTGAGCGTGAGGGATTTTTGCCGGAGCCCGGGTTGCGGCAGCGGAGTCTTTACGAGGATGTGGTCCATCCGCTGCTCGGGGAGGGCCGCCGGGTGGCGTTGTTTCTCCTGGACGGGTTCCGGTTCGAGATGGCCGCCGAGCTGGAGGAGACCCTGGCGGATGGCGGGGCCCGGGTCCGGCTCCGGGCCCGGCTCGCCGAGCTCCCGACGGTCACCGCCGTCGGGATGAACGCTCTGGCGCCGGTGGTTCGTGAGGGAACCCTGACCCTGGCGGGGAAAACGGGGCTCAAGGGGTTTTCGGTCGGGGAGTACACGGTCCGCCGGCCCGATGATCGGGTTCGGGCCATGGGGGACCGGAGCCTGGCCGGCGACGGCCGGGCGGCCCGGGGGATCACCCTGGCCGATGTCTGCCGGCGGTCCCCGTCGAGCCTGAAGAAGAGCTGCTCTGGAGCCGGGTTGATCGTGGTCCACGGGCGGGAGATCGACGCGGCCGGCGGGGCCAACGTGGGGAGCGCGAGCTTCGAGGTCCTTCTCCGCCAGATCCGGACCGCCTGGAACGGCCTCCGGGCCGCCGGGGTCGCGGATTTCGTCTTCACCGCCGACCACGGGTTTCAGCTCAACGACCCGACGGTCCGGCATGTCCCCTATGGGCGCCGGACGGACCCGGAGCCCCGGTATGTCCTGGCCGGCGAGCCCCGGTCCGAGGCCGGGATGATCCCGGTCTCCCTGACGGCCCTGGGCTATGCCGGGCGGGCGGGCTACATCCTCTTCCGGCGGGATACGGCGGTCTTCGAGACCGCCCGGCGGGGGGATGCCTTTGTCCACGGGGGCAACAGCCTCCAGGAACGGGTGATTCCGGTCCTGACGGTCTCTCACCGGGGGACCGGCCCGACCGGGGCGGGCCGGCTCTCCATCGCGGTTTCGGCGCTCCCGTCGGTCTTGGGGTTCAGCCGGGTCCGGGTTTCGGTGACCGAGGCGCCCAACACCCAGTTGACCCTCTCCGGGACCCGGACGGTGGCCCTGGCCCTCCGAAGCCAGGACCGGGCGGACATAGCGGTCGCCATCAAGGAAGCCCCCGGCGGCCGGGTGGAGGACGGGGTCGTCCAGGTCGAGGCCGACGGCTCCCCGGTCGAGATCATCTTCGACCTGACCGGCCCGAGGGACGAGCGAGTCCGGCTCGAGGTTTACGCCCTCGAGGGCGGCGACCGGGCGGCCCCGGCGGTTATCGACGGGTATTTCGAGGTTTCGGGCCGGCCGGGGGCCGATCCGCCCGAGCCGGAACCTCCGGCGGAGTCGGCCGGCTGGGCGGACGGCTTCGAGGACCCGGGCGTCCGCCGGGTTTTTGTCCACCTTTATGAATACGGGGTGGTCAGCGAGGCGGAGCTTAACGCCTTTCTCGGCTCGCCCCGGGCGGTCCGCCGGTTCGCCCTGAAATTTGAAACCCACGCGGCCAACGCGCCCTTTTCCGTCCGGGTCGAAACCACGCCGGAGGGGAAACGGTATGTG
>CAYNGG010000431.1:0-3693 GCA_964396575.1 uncultured Desulfobacteraceae bacterium
GTGATTGCACATTTCCAAAATCCAAAATCTAAAATCACAAATCTAAAATCAAAATCATGATAGATATTCCCGAAACAGAAATCGAGATCACCGCGGTTCGATCCCAGGGCGCCGGGGGCCAGAACGTCAACAAGGTGGCCACGGCGGTCCATCTCCGGTTCGACATCAGGGCCTCTTCCCTGCCGGAGGGGGTCAAACGGCGCCTGCTCGGGCGGCGGGACGGGCGGATCACCAAGGATGGAATCCTGGTCATCAAGGCTCAGGGCAATCGGAGTCAGGCGGCCAACCGGGAGGAAGCCCTGACCCGCCTGTCGGCGCTGGTCCGGAGCGCGGCCCGGCCCCGGAAATCCCGTAAGGCCACCCGGCCCACCCGAGCCTCGGAGCAACGGCGCCTGGATCGAAAAACCCGGCGAGGCCGGATCAAAAACCTCCGGGGGAAGGTCACCCCATCCCATTAGCCGATCCATCCAACCGCTCCAGCCGAGCCACTGACTCGATGTGCCAGGTGTGAGGAAACAGGTCCACCGGCTGGACTTCGGCGACCCGGTAAGCCTCGGCCAGGATAGCGATGTCCCGGGCCTGGGTGGCCGGGTTGCACGAAACGTAGATGATCCGGCGGGGGGCCAGGGCCATGACGCCCGCCACCACGTCCTTGTGCATGCCGTCCCGGGGCGGATCGATCACCATCACGTCCGGCGTATCCTCGACGGCCGACAGGGTGGACCGGACGTCGCCGGCCAGAAACCGGCAGTTGTCGATCCCGTTGATCCGGGCGTTTTCCTCGGCGTCGGCCACGGCGCGGTCCACCACCTCCAGCCCCAACACCCGTTTGGCCCGTCCGGACAAAAAGATCCCGATGGTTCCGGTGCCGCAATAGAGGTCCACCACCGTCTCGTTGCCGGTCAGCCGGGCCAGTTGCCGGGTCACTTCGTAGAGATTGGCCGCGCCCCGGGTGTTGGTCTGGAAGAAGGAGGCCGCCGAGATCTCGAAGGTGTACGGCCCGATCCGCTCCCGGATAGACCGGTCCCCGGCGAGGTGGACTTCCCGCTCGCCCATGGCCACTCCGGCCTTTCGAGCGGTGATGTGGTTGACCACCGATGCCACCGGCAATCCCGAGGCCATCAATTGCCGGGCGATGGGGTCCACGACGCCCCGGTCCTCGGCCGCGGTGACCAGGTTGACCATCCACCGGTCTTCGGTCACGCCGTGGCGGAGCACGAGAAACCGCCAGAAGCCCTCATGGCTCCTCAGACCATAGGCCGGGGCGCCCGAGGCGATCATGGCATCCCGGACGATCCCCAGCAGCGTGTTCCCGGTTTCCGGCTGGAGAAGGCAGGCCGAGATGTCCAGAACTTTGTGGAAAGTCCCCGGCACGTGGAGGCCCAGAGCGAAGTCGGTCCGCAAGTCATCCCGGCCCAGCTCCGACGGCAGGAGCCAACGTCGGTCGGCGCAGGAAAACTCCATTTTGTTCCGATAGCCGAAAATCGGATCGGCCCCCTTCGTCGGATGAACCGGGACATCGGTCAGCCCGGCGATGTGAGCCAGGGCCTCGACCACATGCCGGCGCTTGTAAGCCACCTGCCGGTCGTACCGGAGAAACTGCCATTTGCAGCCGCCGCAATGGCCGCTGTAGGGACATGGCGCCGCTACGCGGTCCGGCGAGGGCCGAAGCAAATCCAGGGTCCGGGCCTCGGCATACTGTTTTTTCTTCCGGGTAATTCTGGCCTGAACCCGGTCGCCGGGCACGGCCCCGTCCACGAAGACCGCCATCCCATCGACCCGGGTCAGCCCCCGGCCGCCAAATGCCACCGACTCGATTTCCAGGTCGAGAATCCCTCCCCGCTTTACCGCCATGCCGTCATATCCTTATTGCGCACGAAGCCCATATCCTTTACCCTGTTCCGGTCCGCGCCGAACACCGAAAGGAGCCCCAATGTCCATTGATCCGTCCGATCCCGCCGATTACGGGACCTGCCGATTGATTCATTTTACCGCCGACGGCCTCCGTCTGGAAGGGGTTCTCCACCTGCCCCCCGGCGACCCGGCCACCCCTCCGCCGGTGGTGGTCGGGGCCCACGGCCTTTACGCCTCGGGCGACTCTCCCAAGCAGACCGCTCTGGCCCAGCGCGTCACGGCCCTCGGCATCGCTTATTTCCGGTTCGACCACCGGGGCTGTGGCGGCAGCGAGGGCGACTTTGACCGGGTGACCACTCTGGACGGCCGCTGCCGGGATCTCCTGGCCGCCATCGAAACCCTCCGGGCCCGGCCCGAGATCGGTGACGGGCTCGGGCTCTTCGGCAGCAGCATGGGCGGAGCGGTCTGCCTCGCCGCGGCCGGTCAGGTAACCCCCGACGCGATGGTAACCGTGGCCGCTCCGGTCCGGATTGACGAGGACGTCATCCGGGCCGCCGGGGCCGAAAACCTCGCCCATGGGGTGGCGGACCTCGCCTTCGACCTCTCCGACCAACTCTCCGGCATCAGCCGGATTCTGGTGGTCCACGGCGAAGCCGACGCGGTGATCCCGGTCGAAAACGCCCGACGGATTCACTCGGCCGCCGGCGACCCCAAGGACCTGATCATCCAACCCGGCGGAGATCATCGGATCAGCGCCCCCCGGCATCAGGCCGACCTGATGGATCGGGCCGGCGAGTGGTTTGCCCGCCACCTTCGTCGGCGCGGTCCCGCCCGGGCATGATGATTACCCCCCGGGCCAGGCTCCCCGGCAGATCCGAAGGAGGGCCTGGCGCCGCCACCAGGGCCGCGGCCATCCCCGGCGCGATCCGGCCGAGATCCGAAATCCCCAGCAGCTCCGCCCCCGCCGCCGTTGCCGCGTGAACGGCGGCTTCCACCGGCAGCCCCCCGTCCATCAGGAGCCCCAGCTCCGCCCGGACCGCCTCACCGTGATGAACCCCGAGGGTCCCGGCGTCGGTGCCCAGGGCGATCCGGACGCCCAGCTCGGCCGCCCGCCGGATTTGATCGAGCTGGTGGTCCAGGTTCCGCCGGGCCATCTCCCGCCGGGACTGTTCCGCCCGGGTATCTCCCGCCGCTTGGGCATACCCCCGCATGGTGACCGCCGTGGGAACCCAGACCGTGCCGGCTTCGGCCATCCGCCCCATGGCTTCCCGGCCCATGAAAAAGCCGTGCTCCACCGAATGGCAGCCGGCGGCCACGGCCGCGCCAACCGCTTCAGGGCCGTTGGCGTGGACCATCACCCGACGGCCCATGGCCGTTGCGGTTCGGACCGCCTCGGCCAGCTCCGGCCCGGAAAACTGGGGCGGGGTCGTCTTTCCAAAGGTCTCGAGGCTGTTCAATCCGGATGCGACGATCTTGACGTGGTGGATGGGGGAAAGGTCCCGGCGGATCGATTCGGCCAGTGACCAGCCCGGCTCGGGCGGGCGCCCGATGAGCCGGCCGTAACGGCCGGGGGCGTGCCAGGCCCGGCCCGCCGTCCGGACCCGGACGGGCCAGGTCCCGCCGGATGCCTGCCAGCACCGGAGCACATGGCCGTGGTGGTCCCCTCCGTCCCGGACGGCAACCACTCCGGCGCGGGCCAGGGCGTCTATATGGTCTCGGATCACTGACCCGGCGGCGACATCCTCGTAATCGAGCTGGCGCCGCCGGACCTCGGGGTCGGCGGTCCCGGAAAACACGAGATGAACGTGAGCGTCGATGAGGCCGGGCAGGAGAGTGGCG
>CAYNGG010000432.1:0-3667 GCA_964396575.1 uncultured Desulfobacteraceae bacterium
CCCAAGTGTGTGTCAAGCCCAGCCTTTAGGGAAAGGGGAGATAGCGGGGTTGGGTCTGACAGACTTGCGTCTAAAGATGAGGGCTTCGCCCCGGCTATAGAGACCTACGAGGTTTCCAAAACCTCGTAGGTCTATAGCCGCACTGGCGTGCGGCGCTCCCAGGCTTACCCATTTCCCCAATTGATGCCGGGTCGGTCCCAAACGATGACCAAGGCCAGAATGTCCTACCGAACCCCCGCCACCCTTTGCAGGGCGACAACCGCGTCGGCCACGCCGGTCACTCCGTCCCCGTCCAGGTCCACCGGGGCCGGGACAAACCCGTCGGTTACCGCCCTGAGCGCCGCCACCGCCATCGCCAAATCCGGCTCGCGCCGGATGGGCGAGACCCGGATGTCGTCGATGTAAACCCCTTCCGCTGAATCAGCGTCATCGCTGACAAACCGGAACCGCACCCGGAGACCGGTCCCCGGCGGATACGCCGAGAGGTCATACTCGTAGGGGAGCCAGTCATTTCCGGTGGTCAAGGTCCCCAGGGCACCGCCGGAGCCGATGAAATCGAGGACCTCCCAGCCGTCCCCGCCGTCCACCTCCACATAGAAGCCGTCGGTCCCGTAGTTGGGGAGCTCGTACCAGGACCAGAAGGAGAGATTTGCATCCCGGCCGACCGGAAACGGGCCGGTCTCGAGGACGCCGTCGGCCAGATGGGCATAGGTCCCGGTCGCCTCGTCCCCGCAATACCAGCTCACCTCACCGGAATGGCGTCGGCGCGATGAGAGGTGCCACCCGTCCCCCGGCCCCTCATGATGCCAGGCGGCCGGTCCCCCTTCCAGATCATCGGCAAACCCGGTCTCCCCCACCGGGACGACGGCCGAGACCGACAGCGGCGGCCCGTCCGGGAGCTCCCACCCGATCACCAGCTCCGGAAACGCCGGGACCGGGCAATCCTCGGCCACCGAAGCCGACAGGTCGATGGTCCGGGACCGGCCCGGAGTCAGCGGTTCGACATCGACCGATGACCCCGCAACGGTCAGCCGGTCGTCCAATGGGCTCAGGGTCGCCGTCACGCCATCCGCCGCCGCCAGGCCGGTATTGGTCAGGGTCATCCGGACCGTCACCGGGTCCCCCGGCCCGATAACCCCGGTCGTCCCGGTCGGGCCGATGACGGCGTATCCATCAACCGCCAAGACCGGCGTCGCCCCGGTCAGGGTCAGGGATCGCTCCCAGAGGTTGCCTTCCCCCGCCGCCACCACATCGGCGGCCAGGGTCAAGGTCTCGCCGTCGGCCAGATCGGCGGGAACATCTAAGGAAATCGCGTCAGGGACCGTGACTCTCCCGCCGCCGTCGATGTCGCCGACGGTCAGCTCCCAGACGGCGCCCCCCGGCCCCGAAACCCTTGCCCAGACCTCATCGGCTAAGGCGTTCCCGGTGTTCCGGAAGGCCAGATCCAAAGAAACCGTCTCCCCCGGCGTCACCAGAACGGGCGGCCCGTCCGGGTCGTCAATCTCCACAACGACAAACGGGCCGTCGGCCACCAGAGCGAAAGTGCTTTCAGAGGGCAAAGCATTTTGAGCGGTGACCGTCACTTCCACCGGCCGGGCCGGGTCGGCGCCATCCAGAGTCAATTGAGCCTCCCCGTCCGGGCCCGTCTCCGCAACCGCGTAAAGCCCCTCGTCCTGCATCAGGCAGACCGTCGCCCCGGCCACCGGACCGGCCCCAGCCGAGACCCGGACCCCAACCGCGTCCGCGTCGGCCGGGACCTCATGGGGATGGGACACGGAAAGCCGGGCCGGGGTCTCCGTCCAGACCGGCATCTCGGGGTCACCCAGGAGATTGACGGTGTACTGGCACCACCGGTAAACATTGGCCTGAGCCGAAAGCGGGACGTAAACCGACTTGGCCGCCGCCAAGGCCTCGCCGACCCGGTGGTGGCCGGTTTTCAACAATTGTTTGAAAAACTCCTGGTCGTACCGGTCGGAGTAGCCGTATTCCGGATTGCCGGGGCTGCCCCAGCCGTAGCGGGAGTTGCCGATAAAGGCCACGCCCCCGCCTCCGGGAGCGGTGACGAAGTGCTCGGCCACGCAGTCCTTGTCAAAGGCCGCCGGCCAGCAGCCGATGGAAAAGAAAATCCCGTACATCGGGGCGTTGGTCAGAGCGTCCATGGTGGAAATCCACAACGATCCGCTCCCGACGGACATGATGTTGGAGCCGGCGTGGCCGTCATGGTTGATCAGATGAGCCCCGGCGTTCAGGGCCGCCGTGGCGGCCGCCGCGCTTTCATTGCCCAAGGACTCGTAGAGCTTCGTGATCGGCTTGAAAAACCGGGGGACGTACCGGTCGGCGATGAGGTTCTTGCTCAGCCCGGAATCGGTGTACGGGTCGTGCCAGAGGACCTCGGCCAGAAAGAGCATCTCGGCGAGATATTCGGAAGGCGGCCGGCGCTCATAGGTGAGGACCTTCCCGACAAAGACCTCGGCCTCCTCGACCGTTTCCACCGGGGCCCGGCCCACGAAGACCTCCGGGTAGAGATCGACCTCGTCTTCAACCTCTCCGAAGATGCCGTCGCCGTCCGCGTCCCAGTCGCCGTCGAGATCGGAAAAATAGAGGTCGCAGGGGATGGAGTTGTTCTCGTAGCGGCCGTACTCGCAGTCCATGGCAAAGGCGGTCCGGTGGGGCACCACATCGGTATCGCCGCCCAACAGGACCCAGTCGGTCCCCCACTCCGCATGGGCATCCCGGATGAACATCCGGACCGACTCGGCGCCGTCCCGGCCGGCATACTGATCCCCGATCCACTCGAGGGTCACGATGGTCGCCGACAGCCCCTTTTTCCGCTTCCAGTCCGCCAGGGGCTCAAAGCTCGGCTCAAACGCCTCGGAGGTAATAATCAGATATCGATGGGTCCCGGCCGGCAGTTGAGTCCGGCGGCGCGGGGCCGGCCCCCCGGAGGGCCGGTCGAGATCTCCGGGGTTGACCACCAGCCCGTCAAGCACCCGCCGGGCGGGCGATCCGGGGATGGCCGTTGAGAAACCATCCACCCCGGCGGCCCGATCCTCACGGGTGACCAGCCGGACCGTGAGCAATTCGTTCAGGACCAGCCGGCCTTCGGCCGGATGCCACTGGATCGGATAAACCGCTACCGCGGCCACCCCCTGGCCGGCCAGAATCCCCTGATGGAGAAACCGGGCCGCGTCAGCCGGAAAAGGCCCGTCAGCGGCATAGACGGCCGGATCAGGAGCGGCCGTTTCGACCTCCGGGCGGGACAGGGGCGTTGGCGGCGGGACCGGCTCGGGGCGATGGTGACCGGGCAGATCGGTCCACTCGTCAACGGTCACCTCGACGCCGACGGCCCGCCGCCCCGCCGGAACCGCCAGATGGACGATCCGGACGGGCAGGGCCGGCGCCCCCACCTGATGGGTGAGATCGAGCCCCCCATACCGCACCCGGTCCCATCCGTCGGCCCTTTCAATGCGGACGGAGGCCGGATCGAATCGAAAGCTATGCCCGGCCTCTCCGGCGGAGGCCAAGCTCAGACCGGCGGCCCAGATCACGCCTAAAATCGCCGGACAGATCCATAAAAACCTTGGGACGTTCATGGTGCCTCCTTTCGGGAATGGAATTTTGTTTGTGGAAACGGTTTTGAGGGCGTGAGGTCAAGCTGATTGCGGCG
>CAYNGG010000433.1:0-3661 GCA_964396575.1 uncultured Desulfobacteraceae bacterium
GCATGAAACCGACGATCTCCGCTTGGGGCCGGACCGCCCCCATTGACATCGACGCCGTGGCCGATGCCATCGTGGCGGCCCAGCGGCCGGACGGCGAGATCCCCTGGTGTTCGGGGGAGCGAAGCGACCCGTGGGACCACGTGGAAGCGGCCATGGGGCTCACCGTGGGCGGCCGGATCGCCTCGGCCCGCCGGGCCTTCGACTGGCTGGCGGACCGGCAACTCCCCGACGGGAGTTTTCACGCCGCCTATCGGGACGGCGAGCCCCTCGAGTGGCGGCGGGACCCCAACATGACCGCTTACCTCGCGGTGGGGGTTTACCACCACTTCCGGGTTACCGGGGACCGCCGGTTTCTCTTACGGATGTGGGAGCCGGTGAGCCGGGCCGTGGAGTTCGCCCTGTCGCTCCAGGCTCGGGGGGGCGAGATCCATTGGTCGGTCAACCCCGACGGCCGGGTCGATCCCATGGCTCTGTTGACCGGGTCGAGCTCGATCTTTATGAGCCTCAAGTGCGCCCTGGCCATCGCCGCCGAGCTGGGCCGGTCCCGGCCCCAATGGGAAGCCGGCCGCCGGCGGCTGGCCGACGCCATTGCCGGCCGGCCCCACCTCTTCAACATGACCAAATCCCGCTACTCGATGGACTGGTTCTACCCGGTTCTGTCCGGAGCGGTCACCGGGGAGGCGGCCCGGCGCCGTCTGGACCGATCCTGGAAGAAGTTCGTGATCCGGGGCCAGGGGGTCCGGTGCGTCTCCGACCAGCCCTGGGTGACGGTGGCCGAGACCGCCGAGCTCTGCCTGACCCTGTCGGCGGTGGGCAACACGACTTTGGCGGAGATCGTTTTCGGGTGGATACTTGACCGGCGATACGAGGACGACGGTTCCTACTGGTGCGGGTTCACCTTTCCGGACATGGTGATCTGGCCCGAGGAGCGGATGACCTGGACCAACGGGGTGGTTCTGATGGCCGCCGACGCCCTTTACGGGCTTACCCCGGCCGCGACCCTCTTTTCCCATGAGGTCTGGGGGGGCCGTTGAGACGGGACCATCGCCCTTACGCTCTGAAGCGGGCCGACCTGGGCTTCCAGCGGTTCTATGTCCGCCGGTTTCTCCGGCCTCAGCTTGACGATCTGGGGGATGGCTGGACGATCATCAAGCCCTGGTACGTGGAGGTCTTCGGTCCCGGGATCTCGGTCGGCCGGTTCGTCACCGTGGTGGCGGCTCCGGACCGGCGGGTCCGGCTGGCGGTCTGGCCCCCGTTGTCGGCGGGAACGGGGTCCATCCGGATCGGCGACTATTGTCTCATCAGCCCCGGCGTTCGCATGGGAGCGGCCGTCTCGATCCGGATCGGCGACAACGTCATGATCGGCAGCGGGGCCTACATCACCGACGCCGACTGGCACGGCATCCATGACCGGGTGACCCCGGACCCCGGCGAGCCGGTGGAAATCGGCGAAAACGCCTGGATCGGGGACAGCGCCATCGTCTGCAAGGGGGTGACGGTGGGGGTCAACAGCATCATCGGGGCCGGGGCCGTGGTCACCCGGGACATCCCGGAAAACGCGGTGGCCGCCGGGAACCCGGCCCGGGTGGTCCGGCGCCTCGACCCAACCGCTCCCATGCGAAAGCGTTGCCACTGGTACCATGAGGGGGGCGATCTCTTTGCCCGGCTCGACCGCCTGGACCGGGAGAAGCTCCGGGGCAACACCCTTTTCAGTTGGCTACGCCACCTGATCGCGCCGGAAAAAGGCGCCTAAGAGGACCCCGCCGACCAGAGCGGCCGCGCCGCTGCCGGCAAACAGAGCGAACCCGCCGACCCGTTCGTAGAGCCAGCCGTTGAGATAAAACCCGAGCATCATCCCGAGGCCGTAGGTGACGGCGTTATTGACCGCCTGACCCACCGTCTTGGCGGCGGCCGGGGCCAGGCGGTCGATGTAGAGGATGCTCGCCACGTGGAAGGCCCCGTAGGTGAACGCATGGGCCAGTTGCGAGACCAGAATAATGGCGGGATGGGCCGTCAGGGCGAGGATCAGCCATCGGAGAGCCGCCGCCCCGAAGGAAAAGACAAGAACCCGCTCGACGGCAAACCGGCCGAAAATCCGGCTCGATCCGAGCATCACGATCACCTCGGCGGCCGGCGCCAGAGCCCAGGCGATCCCGATAAAGGTGCTCGAATAGCCCAGGTCGGCCAGGTGAATGGAGAAAAACCCGTAATAGGTCCCGTGGCTCATGAGCATCAGGACCCCGCAGGCCAGAAAGACCGCCAGCCGGACCGAAAGGAGCCCCCGGACCCCGCCGGCCAGGCCGGTCCGGCCCGGACGGCTCGGGCGGGGGACCTTCAGGGCGACCGCCGCGCTCATCAATGCCCCGAAGAAGATGAGGACGACCACGATGTCGATGGGATACCGGTCGATGACCCGGCCCATAATGAGGACCACGGCGATGAACGCGCCGGTCCCCCAGACCCGGACCTGGCCGTACCGCCGCTTCTCCCCGCCCAGAACGTCCATGGTAAAGGCTTCCATGAAGGAGATCAGCGGCGAAAAGAAAATCCCGTAGGCCAGGGTGATGGCGACCATCGGCCAGAAGTCGGTGGTCAGAAGATAGAACCCCCAGATCGTCGCGCTGATGGTCGAGCAGGCGATGAAGAGGGGCCGCCGGATCTCGAACCGGTCGGCCAGAGCGCTCCAGAAAACCGGAAAGAGCATCAGGCAGAGGGACCGGAGCGCCGACAGGGTCCCGATCTGAAGGCCGGAAAAACCGATCCGGTGGAGGTAAAGGTTGAAGTAGGGCAGGAAAACGCCCAGCACCCCGAAATAGAGGAAATACTGGGCCGCCAGAACCGATGCCGGCCTATTCAATCCGAACGCGAATCCGGCGGGCCGGTTCATCCCGGGGCTCGGGCCGGGGGATCGAGATGACCAGGACCCCGTCCGTCAACCAAGCCCCGATCCGGTCGGGATCAACGTCGAACTGGAGGATAAACGCCCGGTGAAAAGGTCCAAAGGGCCGCTCCTGACGGTAATACCCCGGATCATCGGCGGGACGCTCCCGAGGGCGTTGCCCGGAGATGGTCAAGACGTTGGCGGTAACCTCGACGGAGACCGCATCCTGGCGGACGCCGGGAAGCTCCGCCTCGATAACCACCCCGGCCTCGGTTTCATGGATGTCCACGGCCGGCTTCCACGGCCGGTCCGCCGCCCCTTCGGGGGAATCGGCGAGGGCCGCCGCCGTAAACGGGTCCCAGTTGGTAATCGCCATGAATGCTGCTCCTTTCGTTGTGGATCGCCATGAGCTTGGCTGAGCCCCGCCGGTCGCCGGCCCGGCGATCCGACTTCCGGTTTGACCGCCGCCCCCGGCCCCGGCCGGGCGGCGGCCGGCTGGATACCATCCGGGTCCGGACGGCCGGCCCCCGGGCGATCCTCTTCGTCCCGCCGCTCATCGGCGGAGACCTTGCCGGAGCGATCCGCCCCGTCCGCCCCCTGGTCCGGGCCGGATGCGACCTGATCACCTTCAGCTACGCCGGCCACGGCCGGTCCTCGGACCCCTTCTCCCTCGGGGCGACCCTCCGGGACACCGCGTATATGCTCGACGAAGCGGCCCGCTTGAGCCGTCGGGCGGGGCTGCCGCTTTTCGGGCTGGCCGTCTGCTACGCCGCCATCCCG
>CAYNGG010000434.1:0-3660 GCA_964396575.1 uncultured Desulfobacteraceae bacterium
TTGTGTCCGCCCGCCCCGAACCATGTCCGGGGCGGGATTATAGCGGGCAAACGATGGACGGCGCAAGCGCCGGGGTGGATTTTCAGGCCAGCTTGGGAATCCGGATGGTCTGGCCCGGATAGATTTTGTCCGGGTCCTTAATGACCTCCCGGTTGGCCTCGAAGATCAGCGGGTATTTGCTCCCGCTGCCGTAAAACTCCTTGGCGATCTTCGAGAGGGTGTCGCCGGACTGGATCACGTAGAACCGGCTTTCCTCGGCTTCGTTGAGCTCCGCCGTGCCGCCTTCGGCCGGGCCGGCGGCCTCCGCCGACAGGCCGCTGTCATCGACCTGGGAGACGCCTTCGATGTTGCCGGCCAGGAGGACCGCTTTTTCCCGGGTGGCCTGGGAGTCGCATTTTCCCGTCAGCTTGACCACCCCGTCGGAGACCTCGACGTTGACATCCCCGGCCCGGTCCCCGAGCTCCTCTTTGATCATCCCCTGGAGCTTTTCGTCCTCGTCTCCACCCCCGAACAGCGATGCCCCTTTGTCCTTCAAAAAGCTGAACACACCCATGGCTTCCTCCTTTTCTGATGATATCGATTGCGGATTGCGTCCCCGGCGGACGTTTCAGACACTCTATCAGAAGTCAGAGATTACCCGCCGTTGCCGGGGGAGTCAACGGGATTTTGTAAAATCTCGGGAAGCTATATGAGCCGGGCGGGGCGGTTGAAACGGCGGCGGGGAGCCGGACGCAAAAAGGGGCTCCGGCATTGCCGGAACCCCTTTTCTTTAAATGGTAGGCACGATGAGATTTGAACTCATGACCTCTACCGTGTCAGGGTAGCGCTCTCCCCCTGAGCTACGTGCCTGCAAACGATGCGATAATTACCACCCCCGGCCGGGCTTGTCAAGGAAATTGACGGGCTTTTTTTTAGGGCTTGGCCGCCACCACGACCATCCGGTGGGTCATGAAGCCGAAATCCCCGGCGCCGTCACGGGACATGAAGTCTTCGGAAAACCGGACATCAACGAATCCGGCGCCGCTGATCAGGGCTTCGAGGGCGTCGGGGGTGTAGAGCCGGGTGCAGTAGGTCCGGTCCCGGATGCAGTCCCCGTCGTCGGTCTCCACCCGCTCCCGGCTGACGATGAGGTCATCTTCCAGCCGCCGCTCCCGCCGGACCGTCAGGCCGGGCTCGGGCCGGTGGGTGGATTCGGGGGTGAAGCGGCGGATCACGTAGGACCGGTCGGGGAGGTCCATGAGGAGAGACCCGCCGGGGGCCAGGACCCGGAAGGCTTCCCGGATCAGCTTCCGGTTTTCGGCCTCATCGACGAAGTACCCGAAGGACGAGCCCATAACGATCACCGCTCCGAACCGCCCGTCGCCCAGGCCGGTCCGCCGGGCGTCCCCCCGGACAAAGGTTGCCGGGAGCCCGTCGGCAACGGCCGCGCCGTAGCCGGTCCGGACCAGGTGGTCCGAGTAATCGAGGACGGTGACCCGGCGGTGGCCCCGCCGGCAGAGCTCGAGGGCGTGCCGCCCCTGTCCGCCGCAGAGGTCGAGGATCGGGGCGTCGGGGTCGAGGTCCAGGGCCGCCTGGAGAAAATCGACCTCACGCCGGGTCAGCTCGGGGTCGCAGACCGACCGGGCATCGGTCCGGAGATAGACCCCGTCAAAGAGGTCCTTCCACCAGTCGGGATCGACGGTCACGACGGCCTCGCCCCGAACCCGAAGAGCCCGTCGGCGGCGAAGATCGCCGGGGCCCCGCGCCAGGGCTGGGACCGGGCGATCTCCAGCTCCTCGGGCTCGATGGTGATCATCGAATCCAGCTCGCCGTCGGTCCACATCCGCTCCAGGGTGAGACAATCCCGCCAGATATTGTCGCAGTAAGTCGCCAGGGAGCGCATCTGTCCGGGGGTGACGAGCCGGGGCCGGAGAGCGATCTTGATGGGGCCGAGGAGATAGGTGAACTGATTCTCCAGGGCGAGGGATTTCTGGAGCTGGACGGCCGCGAAGACGTGATCATAGTCGGCGGCGGCGATTGCCGCGTTGAGCCGGTCGGTGGCCTCGCCGACGGTGGTTTCGGACCGGAGCACCGCCAGGGGCTGGACCCCGCCGCCGGAGCCGACGTTGGTGGGGACATCGCCGTACCGCCCTAAAAAGCCCATGAGCCCATTGGCGCCGAAGAGGCAGCGGAAGTCGGTCTGATAGGTGACGGTCTCGACCTTCCGGGCCTCCAGGTCGAGCTGAGGTAAGGTCTCCCCCCAGAGGGCGAAATCGATCTTTTCCTGGACGATGTAGTCCCCGGCGTCAAGGGCCGCCGTCACCGCGTCATCGGCATCGGGGTGGACGCCGCCCACCCGGACCCCCTTGCCGGAATAGCCCCGTTCCGGCTTGAGGACCAGCCGGTCCCAATGCCGCCGGGTCCATTCGACGAGATCGTGGATGGCCTCGCCTTCCGGCCCGGTGGTGGACCGGGGGAAGAACCGGCGGGTCCACGGGGTCCGGGCCACGGTCTCGGGGTGAAACCGGTCCCGGGTGGCCGGGTCGGTGATCACCTCGAACATCGACTTGACGTTGATGGGCTCGGTGCCCCGGGGGTTGATCACCCGGCCCTCGCGGACCGCCTGGAGCATCGGGGAGAGGTCGTGTTTCCGGTGGAGGGCCAAGAGGACGTCGGTGTTGAAGTCCATGAAGATCACCGAGACCGGCCGGCCCTGGTAGCAGACCCGGCCGTTGGATTGCTCGAGGTGCTGAGGCGCCATCAGAGCCCCGGTGATCCCGTCGATGGCGTCGAGCCGCCGGGCCAGGTTCCGGTTTTCCACGACATCCACGAGGGTCTCTTCCTCGGCCACCACCGCGATGAGGCCCGGGTTTTGCCCCTCCCGCTGGCGGTGAGCCGTCAGGAGCAGCTCGGCCACGCCGACCACCGGGTAAAACATCGGGTGATCGAAGTCGAGGGTGATCCCGTCGACGGGAGTCGGCAGCATCCGTTCCCAGACGGCCTTGCCGATCTCCTGGGTGATCCGCTGATAGTCCCAGCCGCCGGGGCTGCCCAGGTTCCATTCCGAATGAAAACCATCGAATTGATCCAACGCTATCCCTTTCGTGATGCGGCCCGCCGGAGCACGGCCGTCATAAGGTCGAAGCCGATCTCGCCTTCGCGGAGCACCCTCCGGGCGAACCCGGCCACGTCATTTTCACCATATTGGCGAAAGAGACCGGCGAACCGGCGCAGTCCAACCGTGTAGCACACCTGATAGCCGGGATTCAACGGGTATTTCCGGACGGCGGCCGCCGCCGCGTCCGGGTCGGTGCCGGTTTCGACGAGGGCCTCGACCGCTTCGGCCGGCGTCATCGTCCCGGCATTGAGGCCCAGGTCCACCCGTCCCCGGACCGCTCGCCAGAGCCGCCGCCGGGCCAGGAGCATCCGGTCGGCGGGCCGATCGAGGAACCCGGTCTCGACCACCATCGACTCGGCGAAGCAGGCCCAGCCCTCATAGAAGAGCGGGCGCTCGAGGGGCCGGCGGAGGGAGCGTGGATTGGCCCAGCGGGAGATGTCCAGGAGATGATGGCCGGGGTAGGTCTCATGAGCGGTGAGAATCCGGTATTCCCGGTGATACCCGCGAGCGGCCTCGGCGGGATCATCGGCCCCGATGACGTAAAAGGTCCCCCCGGTCGGCGG
>CAYNGG010000435.1:0-3654 GCA_964396575.1 uncultured Desulfobacteraceae bacterium
TTGACGACGGGGCGCTGATCCCGAATCAGACCAGCGCGGCGTCGATGATCTCCAGCATCTGGTCAAAGGCGAACCCCTCCACATAGGAGGCCGAATTGGGGCAGATGGCGGCGCAGGCCCCGCAACCCTGACACATGGCCGGGTCCACCTCCACCCGGTCCCCCTCGGCCGACAGCGACCGGGCCCCATACGGACAGGTCTCGATACACCGCTCGCAGAGGGCGCAGAGGCTCTCCCGGACCTCGGCCACCACCCGGCCGGCCGGAAGCTCCCGGCGGGCCAGGAGCCGAAGGGCTCGCTGGGCCGCTGCCGCGGCGGTGGCGATGGATTCGGGGATGTTCCTCGGCGAATGGGCCAGACCGCAGGCAAAGACCCCCTCCCGCAAGGCATCCACCGGCCGCCACTTGGAATCGGCTTCATGGAAAAACCCGTCGATGTCGGTGGGAACCCCGAAGGCGGCGGCCAGATCGACCGGAAGCGCCGGGGTCACCCCGGCGGCCAGGACCAGAAGGTCAGCGGCGATCTCCACCTCACGGCCGAGCACCGGGTCCCGGGCCCCCACCCGGACCCCGCTCCCGTCAACGGTCACCCCGGGCGGAGTATCCGCCGGATAGGCGATGAAGATGATCCCTTTCCGCCGGGCCTCGGTGAAATAGGTCTCGGTGAAGCCGTAGCTCATCATGTCCCGGTAGAGCATATAAACCGCCAGGTCCGGTTGGGCCTCCTTGAGCTCGACGGCGTGCTTCAGAGCGGTGGCGCAGCAGACCCGGCTGCAATAGTTTCGGGGTTCCTTCCGGGTCCCGGCACAGCCGATCATGACCACCGTCTCGAGGGTCGAGGGATCGACGCTCCCGTCGGCCAGGCCGATCTCGAGCTCCCGCTGAGTGATCACCCGGTCGCTTTCGCCGTAGCCGAACCCGACCTCGGTCCCGGGAACCTCGCCGCCGCCGGTGGCGATGACGGCCGCGCCGTGCTCGATTGTCTCGACGGCGCCGTCCGGCCCCTCCAGAGTCGTATGGAACCGTCCCACGGACCCGGCGCCGCCGGTTACCTGAGTTTCCGTGTGGATGGTGATGGACGGGTGCTTTTCCACCCGGTCGGCGGTCTCCTCCAGGAGGGGCTTGATCTCCCGGCCGTCCAGGGTCCGGCGAATCCACCGGAGGTTCCCCCCCAGCTCGGCGTCCCGCTCGACGAGGTCCACCGGAAAACCGTGGTCGGCGATGGCCAGGGCCGCCGTCATCCCCGCAATTCCGCCGCCCACCACCAATGCCCGCTGGAAGACCGGGACGGTGGGGGCCGGATTGGGCGAAACCCGCCGGAGCCGGGCCAGGCCGGTCCGCAACGCCCCTTCCATCCGGGCGCCGACGTCGGCGGCGGTTACGCCATCGCCGGAGTCGTCGCCGGTCGTTTCGTAAAAGGCCGGGGTCCGGAGGTCCACCACGTCGGCGAGTCCCGGGTCGAGCCTGGCCCGGTCGGCCAGAGCCCGGATCTTCCGGTTATAGACATAGGGCAGGCAGGCCCCGACGAGAATCCGGTTGGGCCGCTTAGCATCGACGGCCGCTTCCAGCTCGCCCCAGCCTTCGGCGGTGCAGACCCTTTGAATCCGGACCGTCCCGGCCACGCTCGGGTCCCGGCTGAGCCGTCCTTCCAGGTCCCGGCCGTCCATGGCGGGAGCCAGGTCGTTCCCGCAGGTGCATAAGGCCACCAGGGTTCGGGGCGGCTCGCGGGAGATATCCCGCCGCTCGACTTGGGCGGACTCGGTCGGGGCAAGCCCCCCGCCGGCGCCGTGGATCGTCCGGGATGCCGACAGGGCCGCGGCCGATGCCTCGGTCACCGCGTCGCCGATCTCCTTTAAGCCCGAAAACCCGCCGGCCATGACGATCCCCGCCCGCTCAGTGTCGGTCAGCGACAGGGGCGCCGGCCGGACAAAGCCCCAGGGGTTGACCGTCAACGACATCATCTCGGCCAGAGTTGCCGTGCCCGGAGCCGGCCGCTGGCCCACCGACAGGACCACCAGGTCGCAACGCTCCAGGTGCCGCTCACCTTCGTCGTCCATGAAAAGAAACCGGACCCCTTCGCCGTTATGGTCGGCGATCACCGAATGAATCCGGCCCCGGCGAAACCGGACCCCCCATTGGGCTTCGGCCTCGTCCCGGTAGCGCTGGTGGGATTTCCCGAAGGTCCGCATGTCCATGTAATAGATGGTCGTCTCGATGGTTGCGCCGGTTTGTTTCGCCCAGTCCTGGGCCAGCCGGGCCTCCTTGACCGCGTACATGCAGCAGACATTCGAGCAGAAATCGGCGTCCGACTGGAGGTCCCGGGACCCGACGCACTGAATCCAGGCGATTTTTTCCACCGGCCCGCCGTCGGAGGGCCGCTGGAGCTTTCCGGCAAAGGGGCCGGCGTGGTTGAGCATCCGCTCGAATTCCAGGCCGGTAACCACGTCGGGGATCTGGCGATAGCCGTAGGTGTTCTTCCCGTCGGCCGGGTTGTAATAGGTGTTGCCTCCGGAGAGGACAATGGCCCCGACCTCGATCCGGGGGAGCCGGCTGGTCTCCTGCTGTTCGTAGATCTCCACCACCTTGGGGATGAGGGCGTCCGGGTCGAAGGGCTTGATGAGATAGTCGAGGGCCCCGATTTTCATGGCCTCGACGGCCGTCTCCACGGTGGCGTAGGCGGTCATCATCACGACGATCAGGTCCGGATGAGCCCCGGCGGCCCGCTCCAGGACGGTGACCCCGTCGGTCCCCGGCATCTTGATATCGAGGAGCATGAGCTGGTAGTCATTGGCGTCGAGCTTCTCGAGGGCCTCTTCCCCGGACCCGGCGGTGTCCACTGAAAAGCCGCCTTCCTCGTCGAGCCATTCCTTTAGGGAGTCCCGGACGATCAGCTCGTCGTCCACCACCAGAATCCTGAACCCCCGGCGGTCCTCGCCGCTGATCCGGATGGCGTCGGTGGGGCAGACCCGTTCGCACTCCCCGCACCGGGTGCAGGCCACGGTGTCGATCCGGTAGGGGTTGGGGATGGTGTGAGGGGTCGGGAGATAGATCGCCTTCCGGGTGGACAGCCCCTCGTTGAAGGGGTCGGGGACCTCAACCGGACAGACCTCGGCGCAGAGGCCGCAGCCGACGCACCGGTCGGGGTCCACCCAGCCGGCCTTCTGCCGGAGGGTGACCTGGAAGGCGCCGGGGTCGCCCTCGACGGCGATCATTTCGGTGCCCAGGCGGATCTCGATGTTTTCGTGGAACAGCCCCTTGCGGAGGCAGTATTGGGATGCGGCGTCCCGGTCCACCAGGGGAAGCATCTTGCACATCCCGCACCGGTCGGTGGGAAACTGGTGGTCCAGTTGGCTTAAAATCCCCCCCAGATGGTCCGCCCGGTCGATGAGGGTAACGCCGTAGCCGAATTCCGCCAGGTCAAGGGCGGATCGGATACCGCTGATGCCGCCGCCGACCACGAGGGCCCGTCCTATTTTTCTGCTTTTTTCGCTCAAGGCGCCTCCTTCACGGGGATTCTAGATTTATGATTTATGATTTTAGATTTATGATCGAGGGTTTACCGGAATCACCAGTCCTCATCACTCATCACTCATCACTCATCACTCAGTCCTCATCACTCAGCACTCAGCACTCAGCACTCAGCACTCAGCACTCA
>CAYNGG010000436.1:0-3649 GCA_964396575.1 uncultured Desulfobacteraceae bacterium
AAAATCCAATTGACTATGGTCACTCGAGATGATTTAAGGCGGATAGTGATGCTCGGGTATCTCTCCGACGAGATGCTCGATAAGCTGGCCGGAGCGGTGGACGTGCTCAGTTTCGAGGAGCGCGAATACATCTTCCGTCAGGGGAACATGGCGGACCGGTTTTACTGGTTGAAGCGGGGGAAGGTGCTGTTCGAGCAGCGGATTTCTCCGACCGTCACCGTAACGGTGGGGTCGGTCAAGCCGGGCTATTCCTTTGGATGGTCGGCTATGCTCGAAGGAAAGTATTATACCGCCGATTCGGTCTGCGCTGAGTTTTGCGAGGTCTATTCAGTCCGGGGGCAGCGGCTCAAATCGATGCTGGGCTCGGATCCGGCCATGGGGTATGCTTTTTCCCAGCGACTCGTCCGGGTCCTCAAGAGCCGACTGGATCATCGGACCGAGCAATTCATGCGGGTGATTCGGAACCATCCGGAGCTCCGGTCACTGTTCGACAATCAGGACCGATAAGCCCTTCCGGGTCCGGCCCCGGCGGGTCCCGGGCGGTTTGTCGTGAGATCACAAGGGGTATTTCAATGAGCGAGAATGGACATGCGGCGGTCAACGGCGGCAATGGCGACACGAATGTCGGATATCAGTGGTTTTACAACCGGGAGGTGCTCAGCAGCCTACTTCTGCTGTTTGCTTCGGTGAGCGCGGTTTTCTGGGCTAATTCCTTTCTGTCCGAAACCTATCATCATCTGCTTCACACCCGCCTGGCGCTGATCATCGGCCACGGAGAGTTTACCACCACCTTTCTCCACTGGGTCAACGACGGCCTGATGACCCTGTTTTTCTTTACCGTCGGCCTGGAGATCAAGCGGGAGATCATGGTGGGTGAGCTGGCTTCCCCCAAGATGGCGCTGCTGCCCGTGATCGCCGCCGCCGGCGGGATGCTGGTCCCCGGTCTGATCTACTTCGGCTTCAATTACGGGACTCCGTATATGGGGGGATGGGGCATCCCCGTGGCCACGGATATCGCCTTCGCCCTTGGAGCCATTGCCCTGCTGGGCCGGAAGCTCCCGGTGGGGCTCCGGATTTTCCTGGCCGCCTTTGCCATCGCCGATGACCTGGGCGCCGTGATGATCATCGCGTTGTTTTATACCAAGGAGATCGTTACCAGCTATCTGGTGGCGGCCATTATCTGCGTCTTTTTGCTGCTGATGTGCAATCTGCTCTGGGTCCGCCGAATCTCGGTTTACCTGATTCTGGGGCTGGCGACCTGGATTGCCGTGATGGGATCAGGGGTTCATGCCACCGTCGCCGGCGTAGTGGTGGCCCTGCTTATTCCGGCGAGGGCGAGGTACAGCACCGCCCGGTTTGCCCGGCGGGTGAACGGGATCATGTCCGGCTTCGAGTACAAGGAGCATCTCAGTGAGTATTGGTACGCTATTTTGCTGGAGCCGAGCCACCTGAACGCCGTCCATTCCCTCGAGCAGGCGTGTCATGACGTTGAAACCCCGCTTCAGCGGCTGGAGCATGCCCTTCACCCCTGGGTGGCCTTTCTCATTCTGCCGATCTTCGCCTTCGGCAACGCGGGGCTGAGCTTGAGTGAGATGTCTTTTGCCGACTCCATCACGCATCCGGTAACACTTGGAATTTTGCTGGGGCTGTTTGTGGGAAAGCCGGTGGGGGTTACCCTGGCCTCGTTAATCGCGGTTCGGAGCGGGGTCGCGTCCATGCCGGAGGGGGTTCGGTGGAGTCACATTATCGGGGCGTCCATGCTGGGGGGCATCGGATTCACCATGTCCCTGTTCATCGCCGGGCTGTCCTTCGTCACCCCGGATTTATTGAACGTCTCCAAGCTCGGGGTGTTGTCGGGGTCGATCCTGTCCGGGGTGGCCGGGCTGTCCTTTCTGATCTGGGATTATCGCCGCCACTCCCGCAAGGAAGCGGAGGCGGCGGCGGCCTGATGGCTCGGATTGACGGTTAGTCGGATGGGGGAGCCGCCACTAAACCGGCCACGGCACGGGTGGCGTCCTCCATGCTCAGCTTGCTCATGTTGAGCACGAGGTGATAGAGCTTAGGCGATTCATAGTCCTCCCGTCCGAAATACCGGTAAAGGTTCTTCCGGCGCTTGCTCTGCTTATCCACCACCAGGGTTGCCTGCTTCCGGGAGAGGTTGTAGTTTTTCTCCATGAACGTGATCCGGTCCTCGAGGTCCGCCACCATCTGGAGATGGATCGCGTCGGGGTGGTTCCACAGGATGTACTGCCCTCCCCGGCCGATGATCACCGCATTTCCTTCCTCGGCAATCGAGGTGATGATCTTCTGGAGCAGCTCGACGTAAATGTGGCCGTCGATATAGCCCTTGTGGTGCTCGGAGAGCCGATCGACGTAGCTTCTCCGAAAGGGTCCCAGGCCGGAGATGTACCGGAGCAATCGCCCGCCCGCCTCGTTTTCGATGGATCGGACCCAGTTGGGCGAGACGTTGGCCTCATAAGCCAGGCGCTCGATGAGATCTTCGTCCACGAGGGAATAGCCCAGGTCCGTCGAAATGTGCTGACCCAATGTCTTGCCTCCCGCTCCGAACTCCCGTGAAATTGTGATGATCGCCATGTGTCCTCCTCTGGTTTCCTCGGGTTTGCATCCATGTCATCTCACCATAACCATAGAAGAAACCGGTCACGGGAGCAAGGCGTTTTTAGCCCCGGTCGGTTTCGCTGAAAGCCGGGCTTGACACCGGCGGCAGCCTGTTTAGATTTTTGAATTTGGATTTTTGATTTTAGATGGAGGAGGGGGCGAGGCTCATTATGGATATCATCACCGACGTTGGGGCGATGCGGGCGGAAACGGCGCGGCTCCGCCGGGAAGGACGGCGGGTCGGTCTGGTCCCGACCATGGGATATCTCCACGAGGGTCACCTGTCCCTGGTGGACCAGGCTCGCCAGCGAGCGGATAAGGTCGTGGTCAGTATCTTCGTCAATCCCACCCAGTTCGGCCCCGGTGAGGACTTCGCGGACTATCCCCGATCCTTCGAACGGGACTGTCAACAGGCCGAGGCCGCCGGTGCCGATATCATCTTTGCGCCGACGGCCGAAGCCCTCTATCCCGACGGCTACCAGACCTACGTTACCCTCGAGCATCTCCCCCATCACCTCTGCGGGATCTCGCGGCCCATCCATTTCCGGGGCGTGGCCACCGTGGTGACGGTGCTGTTCGTGATCGTCAATCCCCACGTGGCGGTGTTCGGACGGAAAGACTACCAGCAGCTTCTGGTCATCCGGCGGCTGGCCCGGGACCTTCACTTTGACATCGAGATCGTCGGCGCCCCCATTATCCGGGAGCCGGACGGCCTGGCCATGAGCTCCCGGAACACCTACCTGACCGAAAGCCAGCGGGAAAGCGCCCGAACCCTTTACCAGTCGCTCAACAAAGCCGCTGAAAGCGTGGCGGCCGGTGTCACCGACGTCGAGCGCCTTATCCGGGCGGCGGCCGACCGAATCACCGCCCGCCCGGAGACGCTGATCGATTACATCGCGGTGGTGGACCCGGAGACCCTCGAGACGGCCCCCCGGGTGGACCGGCCCGTCCTCATGGCCCTGGCCGTCAAGGTGGGCCGGACCCGGCTGATCGACAACATGATCTTGACCCCGCCGTTAATTGATGATTG
>CAYNGG010000437.1:0-3646 GCA_964396575.1 uncultured Desulfobacteraceae bacterium
CCTCATCGCCCTAAAGACGCTCTCATCGATGGCGCCGCGTGCTTTCCGAGGCAATCGTCCGACCGCCAGGGTCGATGTCACAAACAAATCCACCGTGGATATGAGCGAGGCGGTTTATGTCTTCCAGAAAGTTCGGGACTGAGGGATTAACGTGCTGTTCGGCAATGGGTTATGGGTAACGCCGGGCGGCAATGCCGCGACCTGGCCGGTCGATGGGGCAGTCGCCCGAAGGCCGATGGTTTCCTCCGGGCGGGGCGTGCGGGGGGGTGGAGATCAGTTTTCGGGCGGGGCCGGAGGTGAAAAGGCGTCTGAAAGCTGGCCTAACAGCTCCTTTTGGTTGTCGAAAAAGGTCTTTAAAAGCTGCTGCCGGCTTTCGCTCTGGGTGTTTTTTTGCTGGACGGCCTTCAGGAGGACCTGCTGTTCCTGAATGATCTTCTGGATGGATTGCTGGACGGCGTTGGTCCCGGCGGCGACATCAGAACGGACCTGCCCCTTCAATGCCTGTTGGCCCTTGCTAATCCGGCTCAGGCTCCCTTCCAGGCGGGAGATGCCCTGGCTCAGGTCACCTTCGATGGACTGGGCAACGCCCTTGACCACCTTTTCGGTTTGCTTCGTGCTGGCCTGAAGGGTCTGACCCATTTGGCTCATATCCGCTTGAAGGGTCTTGCCCATTTTATCCACGGCGCCCTGAAGCTGGGCCATGCCGGACACCAGATCATCGAACCGCTGGCCTTCGGCCATCCGTTGGATCGCCATGGAGCTCTGGTAGTTGCCCGTGCCGACTACGAGCAGGAGCGCCAGGACAACCCAGATACAGATAATGCCCAGCCAGAGCAAGGTCCTGATCTCCTTAAGGGTGGCGCCATCCGCGGGGGGGCCTTGACCGGAAACGGGGTGCGAGCTTTCGCTCATGGGGGGTCCTCCTTTCGCTTGGGGGTCTTGTGTTGACGGGCTTGAACGTGTTAAAGAGTCGGGAAGTGGGGATGCTGGAAAACCCATTCATCACACATCGACATGACGCATGACCCTAAACGAAAAACCCAAGCAATGTCAACGGAAAAATCCGGAAGGTTTGGAAAGCTCGGCGGCGCCGGGAGATGCGCCGGATCCCTTTGCCAGATTGCCGGGGGTGGTGGGCAAGATTTACGATCCCCGGCTTCGTGGGCCGGCAGCCCGAAAGCATGAATGCCCGGACTGTTTCTCGTGTCAGAGATGCAGTGATGATCGGTGCCGGGTTTGCCGTGGAGCGACGGACGGGTCCGAAGACACATCGGAGACGCCATGATAGTGGACCGGTTGAAGGCGGGCGTGGTCATGGGCGACGGGGGCGCCCTGTTCGAGCTGGAGCGGCGGGGGTATGTATCGGCCGGCCCCTTTACCCCGGAGGTCAACATTGATCACCCGGAGGCATTAAAGGCGGTTCAGACCGATTTTGCCCGGGCCGGGGCCGAGGTGATCCAGGCCCTCACCTATTACGCTCACGAGGAGAAGCTCCGGCGGGTGGGCAAGGCGGGCCTGTTGCGGGAGATCAACGCGGCGGCGGTTCGAGTCGCCACCGAGGTGGCCGCGGAATACGGCTGCCTGGTGGCGGGGAACCTCTCGAACACCTGGGTTTACGACCCGGCCGACCCGGCGACCCGCACCGAGACCCGGCGGCAGTACGACGCTCAGATCAATTACCAGAACAGCGGGGGCGGAATCGATTTCTTCATTGCCGAGACCATCGAATATCTCGAGGAGGCCCGGATCGCCCTGTCGGCCATCCAGTCGGCCGGACTGCCGGCCATGATCACCCTCGGCTTTAAATACGCCGACCGGACCCTGGACGGGGTGGACCTCGAGACCGCTTTCAAGCGCCTGGCCGACGACGGCGCGGAGATCCTGGGGATCAACTGTTTCCGGGACCCGCCCCGGATGCTGCCCCTGGCCCGGCGGCTCCGGGACAGCGTTTCCGGGTTTGTCGCCACTCAGCCGGTGGCCTATCGATGCACCGACGAGAAACCCTATTTCCAGATCCAGCAGTTTGCCGGACAGCGGGCCTTTCCCCTGGCACTCGACCCATTGACCCTCACCCGGGACGAGATGGCGGCTTACGCCGTTGCGGCCCGTGACATGGGGATCAACTACATCGGGGGTTGCTGCGGCACCGGCCCCCACCACATCCGGGCCATGGCCGAGGCTCTCGGCCGGACCGTGCCCAACAGCCGGTATTCCCCGCACCTCGACCTCCATCCGATCATCGGCACCGACGAAAACATCCGGGAGCGGGATCGCCGGATTCTTTGCGAGCAACGAGCGGATGCGGCCATCTGCCATTTCGCCCCCGGTGATGACCCGGATGAGAGGGACGATTAACGGCTGGTGGTCCGATTCTCTTCGGTGCTGCCGTGGACCAGGACCTTGATCCGGAGGGCCGTCTTTTCGATGAGCCGCATGTAGTTGACCATGGCGGGCTTGGGAAAGTCGTAGGCCAGGGCGAGCTGAGTAAAGCGAAGGATGGAATCGAGGGCATGGGTCAGCGGGGCCACCGGGATCACCGGCCCGTCTCCTGACGGCGGCGCCGTCCCTTCCGGCTCGGACGTGGTGCCTCCATCGGGACGCAGCCCGCCCCGGATGAGGTAGCTTTCCAACACCTCGTCCGGCTCCCCTTCGGACCGAATCCGCTCGACCATCCAGCGGGGCAGCTTGGCGGACAGGGCGATCGGCTGCTGGGGATCAGGGGCCGCTCTGGGCGGCGGTGCCCGGCGGGCCAGCTCGCGCTTGAATTCCAGATCCTGGAGACGCTGGGTCTCCTGGGCCTCCTCCTGACGGTATTCCAGCTCCTCCTCCAGAGCGGACCGGAGCCCCTCGGCCATGGGGCTTAAAATGGCCAGGGCCTTTTTCTGGGTCGGCTCCAGCATGACCCCTTCGAACCGGTAGAGGTCCGTCCGGACACGGTCGATACACTCCCGAATCTGCTCGTCGGTCATGGACATGATCGATTCGAGCCGCCCCTCGGCGTCCTTCCAGAACCCGTCGGCCACCGGCTCCGGGTACTCCAAATAGTAGAAATACTGCCGGATATAGGCGTGAATCTGCTTGCGGACGTCTTCGTTCATCTGGCTTTGCCGCCCTTTCCGGCTCGACGGGCGTCAACCCGAAGGCTGTCAGGTCTTGGCATTGATGAATTCATTGAGCCGCTCCTTGGCCAGAGTCCGGATCTCTTCGGGCTCGTCCTCATCCGCTGCGATCTTCTTGAGCAGGATGGGGTCCTTGAGCTTTTCCACCGCCTCCTTCCGGACCTCCAAGATGGTCTTGCCCTGGCGCTTGAGCTCACCACGGCGGGCCATGACCGCAAAGTAGCCGCCGGCGACCACAAAGGCGGCCGACAGGGCCATCAGGATGTATTTGCCCGGAGGCTGAGGCGAGAAGAAGTCGGCCCCCATCAGTGACAACGACAGCAACACCGCGCCGGACAAGGCGATAAAGCAGGCGATCAGCATCGGAAAGACGGTTTTGACCTCGCTCATGGTCCCCTCCGCATTGAGTGGATTTAAAAGGTCCCGGCCGTTGGCACGGGGGTCTTTCCCAACCGCCCCGAAGGATAGCAAATCTTGAAGAAAAAGCAAACACTGGAATCGGCCGGGTGCTGAGGGATGAGGACTGA
>CAYNGG010000438.1:0-3587 GCA_964396575.1 uncultured Desulfobacteraceae bacterium
GGCTGTTCACCTTCGATTACCCCAACCGGGAGGTCAAAACCGCGTTTCTGGAAACCCTGTTCCTTTCCTACGCGAAGGGGATGGCGGACCGGTCGCGGTTTGTCCTCTTGGCCGAATACCTCCTCGCCGAAGACGTTGACGCCTTTATCGAGACCGTTTCCGCCATCTTCGCCTCGATTCCCTACACCCTGGAAACCAAACGGGACGAAGCCTACTTCCACACCCTCTTTTATTTGATGGTTTCAGCCTCGGGAGCGGATGCCCGGACCGAGGTCCTCGGCTACCGGGGCCGGATCGATCTGGTGGTGGGCTTTTCCGACAAGGTCTATATCATCGAATTTAAATGCGACGGGAGCGCCCGGGCCGCCTTGGAGCAGATCCACGACAAGGGCTATGCCGACCCGTACCGACAAAGCGGAAAGAAGCTCATCTTAATGGGGATCAACTTTGATTCGGAAGCCCGGAACGTGGCGGAGTGGGAGATCGAAGATGGGAGATAGCCGCTGGAGGGGCTCGGCCATCCGGGGCCGCCCATATCAAATCCCGTTTGAAAACCGGGGCGTTGGTGTCCTCATGATCCGTGCCGTCATCTGTTTCTGCTCGGTCCTACTGATTCTCCGCGCTTTGCCGGTCGAAGCCAAGCGGGTCACCCTGGAGGCGGCCGTCAAATACGCCCTGACCCATTCGGAATCGATCCGGATGGCCGAGCAAGCGGCCCGGGCCGCCAAGCGCGAAGCCGACCGCGG
The DNA here is from genome assembly GCA_964396575.1 of uncultured Desulfobacteraceae bacterium. Classification (GTDB taxonomy): domain Bacteria; phylum Desulfobacterota; class Desulfobacteria; order Desulfobacterales; family JAABSP01; genus CAYNGG01. The sequence goes on from CAYNGG010000438.1 coordinate 747, forward strand.
CGTGGCCTTCACCGCTCCCCAATTCACGATCAGCGGCGCCTACACGGAGATGGGGGACAATGCCCCGGACCCGCCGGCCTCCTTTCTCCAGGCCCCGGACCGGGACCTGTCCGCCGAAATCCAGGGCCGACAGGTCCTCTACGCCGGCGGCCGGATCGGAACCAGCCGGACCCTCCGGGACCGCCGATACCGCTTGGCCAACTTAAACGAAGCAACCGAGATCCGCGATATCCGGCAACGGGTCCGCAATGCCTTTGACGCCGTCTTGCACCAGCGGGCCGCCGTCGAGATTCTCACCGACCGGGTCCGGCAGCGGGAAACCGAGCTGGCCGACGCCCGGGACCTCCGGGAGGTGGGCATGGTCACATCGCTCGATGTCCGCCAGGCCCGGCTCAGCCTCAACATGGCCCGGGACGCCCTGAGCGAAGGGGAGGCCGGCCATGGCGAAGCCCTCATCGCCTTCAACCTGGCCATCGGCCGGTCCGGAGCCGAATCCCCCTGGGTTCCCGAAGGCGACCTCCGGGAGATCCCGCCGGTGGATAATCTCGTCGCCCGCCTCCGGGGCGATGCCGCCGATGCCGACCAGATCGACATCCGGGGAGCCGAAACCCGGTCCCGGAGCGCCCGACTTGAGGCCGACCTGGCCGGTGGCGACCGGCTCCCATCCCTCTACCTGGTGGCTTCGGGCGGATCAGCCGGGGAGTCGCCCGACGAGATGGACGAGTCCTGGCGGGTCGGGCTTCAGGCAAGCTGGGACCTGATGGACGGCGGCGCGGCCCGATCCGCCGGAGCCGCGGCCCGAGCCCGGATGCGGCGGGTCGAGCACGCGGCCAATCAAACCCGCAAAGCCGTCGCCGGGGAGATGGCCGCCGCCCGGGTCAACATCGAGTCCCTGGCCCAGCGGATTCGCCTCCAGCGGGAAGCCGTAGCCCTGGCCGCCGAAAACTACAAGGACGCCCGGGGCCATTACCGGGCCGGGACCATCACCCTCACCCGCCTGGGGGAATTCAGCCTCGCCACCGCCGAAGCCCGGTTCAACCTCATCCGGCTCTACTACCTTATGCGCGGACGGATCACCCGGGCCCAAGCCGTCCTGACGGTCGCGCCCACCACGGAAGAGAAGTGACCGCCATGCCTTCCCAAACGTCACCGAATGCTGACATTCGCCGGCGGGCCGCCGACTGGCTCGACCCGGCCCTCTACCCGTTCGCTTCCCACGTTTTGCCCCTCGACATGGGGCGGATGCACTACATCGACGAGGGCCACGGGCCGCCGATTGTGGCCGTTCACGGCAACCCGGCCTGGTCCTTTCTTTATCGTCACCTCGTTTCGGGGCTCTCCGGGCGCTTTCGCTGCGTGGCTCCCGACCTGATCGGGTTCGGGCTGTCGGACAAGCCGCCCGACTGGAGCTACCGGCCGGAAGCCCATGCGGCAAACCTGGCCCGGCTCCTGGACCACCTCGCCCTCGACGACGTGACCCTGGTGGGCCAGGACTGGGGCGGCCCCATCGCCTTTTCCTGGGCCGTGGCCCACCCCGATCGGGTCCGGGCTCTGGTCATCATGAACACCTGGATGTGGTCGGTCCGGGGAGATCCTCATTACGAGCTCTTCAGCCGGATCGTGGGCGGGCCGGTGGGCCGCCGGCTGATCCGGCGGTATAACCTTTTCGTCCGGGTCCTCATGCCGGTCATGTTCCGGGGCCGGTTTTCCGTGTCGGTCCGGCGACACTACGAAATGCCCCTGGCGCGGTCGGCGGACCGAATCGGCTGCGCGGTCTTTCCGGGTGAGGTGATCGGGTCGAGCGACTGGCTCGACGGTCTCTGGCGAAAGCGCGAGCGCATCCGGGACAAACCGGCCCTGATCCTCTGGGGCCTCCGGGACATCGCTTTCCGGCAAAAGGAGCTTGATCGGTGGCGCGGGGCCTTTTCCAATCCAACGCTTATGTGCTACCCTGACGCCGGTCATTTCGTACAGGAGCACCTCGGTTCGGACCTGGCTCCGGTCATCGAGGCGTTTTTGCAAAACCACTGAACCCAACGAAGAAGGGAGACCCCCCATGACCGACCGCGTCCAAGCGATCATCAAAGCCGCCTTCGTGGCTGATGCTCTATCCCTGGGAGCCCACTGGATCTATGACCCCGAGCGGATTCAATCCCTTTATGGCCGGGTCGAAGACCTCCACGCCCCGCCGGCGAATTCGTTTCACAAAAACCGAGGCCGGGGCGACTTCACCCATTACGGCGACCAGATGCTCGTCCTTCTGGAGTCGGTGGCCGAAACCGGCGGCTTCGACATCGAGGACTTTTCCCGGCGCTGGCGGAAGCTCTTCGAAAACTATGACGGCTACGTGGACGGAGCCACCCGGATGACCTTGAAAAACTACGAAGGCGGAAAAGGCGCCGACTCGGCCGGATCAACCTCGGACGACCTCGCCGGGGCCTCCCGGATCGCCCCGCTCTTCGGCGTCCATGCCGATGATCCGGACCGGCTCATGGAAGCGGCCCGGCAACAGACCGCCATGACTCACACCGACCCCAACACGGTCGATTGCGCCGCCTTCATCGCCCTGTCGGTCCATGAGGTCTTGAACGGCAAGGCCCCGGTCGAAGCGATGAAGACCGCGGCCGAGGACCAGTTCGACATCTCGCCCGTCTCCGCCTGGCTCCAGAAGGGCCTGGCCACGGTGGAAAAAGACACCGTGACGGTCATCGGGGATTTCGGCCGGAGCTGCCACACCGGCGAGATGATGCCCGGAGTGATCCACCTCATCGGGAAATACGAATCCGACCTGAAAGAGGCCCTGATTCAATCGGTGATGGCCGGCGGGGACTCAGCGGCCCG
>CAYNGG010000439.1:0-3585 GCA_964396575.1 uncultured Desulfobacteraceae bacterium
ACGGCCACGATTTTACGATTCTTTCCCCTTACGCGGCCGTCAGCCATCAAATCGGCAGCACGGAAGGCTTCTATGCCATACCGTCAGTGGGAGTCCGCTACTACGACAATTCGGATTTCGATGCACAATGGTCGCCCCACGCGGGTCTCATTCTCGCCCATAAACAGACCGAGCTCCATGCGGGCTACTCTCGAGGTGTGATTTATCCGGGCCTGGATGTGGTCGTCTTTTCTGAAAAGATTATTCCTCCGCTGGGATCGAGCTGGAAAGATTTGGAAGCGGAAACGGTCGATCACTTTGAAATCGGTCTGCGGCATCGTTTCGGCGAGCTGGCGGTAGCTGAAATCACATGGTTCCATGACGATGGTGAAAACCGTTACGTGATCGTACCGCCTCCGCCACCTCCGCCGATTTACGACAATATCGAAGACTACCGGATTCAAGGATTTGAGGCCAGCCTGGGCGTCAATCCACTTAAGGAGCTGTCCCTGTTCGCCGGGCTGACCTTCCTGAATACAGACCCGTCCGATCTGCCGTATGCGCCCGAATGGACCTTCAGCGCCGGAATGAACTGGCGTTTTCTGGAAAAAATGAAATTGAGCCTGGATTGTCAATACGTGGACCAGGTGTTTGTTGACGCCCAGGTGCGGCGTGCAAATGCTGAAAATTCCAGCAGCGTGGACAGCTACCTTTTAGTGAACGGCAAACTGAGCCATGAATTTCTCTCACACGATTCAGGGGCGGATGGTGAAATTTACCTTGCGGTGGAAAACCTCACGGATGCGGACTACGAATACTATCCCGGTTATCCAATGGCCGGAACCACGGGGATGATCGGCGTCAAATTCAATTATTGACGGGGCTGCAATGATACCGCAAAAGCAAACCTTACCGGTCGCGGGTATAGCCCGTACCTGGAATGACCTTGCAAATGCGCTTTCTGATGCCATGGAACGTGTGCCGCTCATCGATTACATTGAAATTCCGGAGAACCCGCGTAACGGCTATCAGTATGGCACTCAGGCTCGTATGGAGCGGCTCAAAATTCGGGATGCCCCTTGGTCTTTCGCTCATTGGAAGAAGCGGTGACGGATTATGTCGTGGATTACCACCGTACCACGAAATATTTGCAACAAGCTTCCTGACCAGCCTGGAAATGAGCTCAGGCAATGGATCTGTGGTAAGGAGGAACGTTATGTCTCGCCCCGAAGTGTTCGAACGAATTCATGCCGACTACCTGGAGAAGGTTGCCGGGCTTGATTTCACCGCCATCGCCGAGCGCCTCGCGGTGACGGCGACCCCCGACGAGGTGGTTGTGCCGCTGTTCGGCTTTGACCACCGGATCTCGGCGCAAGGTGTCTGGGGGCATTGTGGTCAGCGTCCGAGTCACGCCGTAGGTGTGATTCTCTTCAAATACCTGCTGATGTGTCCCCGAGAGGCCCCGGGGGACGCCGCCTGGGTGACTTACAAGGACTTTAAGGATGCGGCGCCCTTTGCCGGCGGTTTTCTCAACACCGCCGAAAAACCCATCGCCGACAGGTTCTCCGGCCGGTTGGACGAGTTGGAAACGGCCTGCCGCAAACTGAACGGACAACCAGCCGCCATGGAAGCATCCAGCGATCTGTCGGTGCGGTTTCAGGCACTGCCGAAGGTGCCCGTGGTGCTCCTGTTCAACGACCATGACGAAGACTTTCCGGCCGGCGCAACGGTTCTCTTTGAAAGGCGCGCACGGCATTACCTCGATATGGAATGTCTGGCGATGATCGGAATGGTGCTGGCCCGCTGGCTGGCAAGACATGGCGAAACCCCACCGCCCTGGGAGACGGATCAGGAGCTGTTGTGAGGAGCCGTCGGCGCCGTAAAACGGGTGCGCGACCCAGCGCACTTCCAAGGAAAGGAGACAATTATGAAAATTTGCGTGTGTGGTAAGGGCGGCAGCGGCAAGAGCACCCTGGTGGCTTTGCTGGCCGGTGCTTTTAAACGGAGCGGCAAGGAAGTGTTCGTGCTCGACTCCGACGAATCTAACAATAGCCTTTACTGGTTGTTGGGCATCGATGGCCCGCCGCGGCCCCTGATGGACATGGTCGGTGGCAAAAAGGGGGTCCAACGGAAAATGGTGGCCCGCTTTTCCAAGGGCGAGGACGAGCCGGCGATGTCCATCTGGGCCATGGATCATTTGTCAACCGATCAGATTCCGGACGCATACATTGCCACCGGTGAGATCTGTAACCTCGTGACGACCGGCAAAATCCACCAATCCCTTGAGGGATGCGCCTGCCCCATGGGCGCGGTGACCCGGGAGTTTCTCAAGATCCTGCAACTTGACCCGGAGGAAGTAGCGCTGGTGGATATGGAAGCGGGCATCGAGCATTTCGGTCGAGGTGTGGAGGCCAACATCGACGCAGTGATCACCGTGATCGAGCCTAGCCTTGAATCGGCCGTTTTGGCCCAAAAGATAATGACCCTGACCCAGGAGGCCGGGGCCGTTTTTGCAGGCGCGGTGCTAAACAAGATCTCCACTTCCGATCAGCGCGAGTCAATCCGCTCCCGGTTGCGGGATTTATCCGTTCCGGTAATCGGGGTTGTCGAGCATTTGGACGAAATTCAGGCAGCCGGGCTGGAGGGGCGCCCTTGTCCGCCGGTGGCTGCCGCTGAGATCGATCGGATTGCCGGCACCTTGCTGTTGGCCCCTGGCGAAATGTGAGGATGAGGAGTGTCTTTGTGGTCGTCAATATGCAAGCCGCGGGCGGCGGTATTTCAACCGAACATCAAGCTCCACATTCCGTCCGGCCCCAAGGTGAATGCGGTCGTCAGTCCGCGCTGAGCTTATTTGTCGTGAAATAGTTTTCCATGGCCGGGGGTACTATCGGTCCCCGGCCCGATCATGAGCCTTTATATCAATCAATCCAAACAGGAGGATAAAATGAGAGCTCCAGAAGGTTTTTTCACCATCTATCAGCCCAAGCACAAAATTCCTGGAATACATGACCTGAACGAGCGGGGCATGTTTAGAGCTCGTCCCTTTGTCACCAAGGATTATGGCTATCGTGTCATCATGAACGAAGATTTATCGGTCAAAATGCAGCTCCTGTGCCTTAAAGAGAAAACCGCCCAAGACCCGCGGACGGGGGTATCCTACAACCATATCGTGGACGAAATCCTGGTTGATCTCGATGAAGTTCTAAGACCGATTGAAGCGGATACCGCAACGGGTGAAACTCCCCCGGAAGTGACGGAAGAGATTTTGGCTGAGCATGAGGAATGGCGAAAAGCATTTATCCCGACGGATGAGAATCAAAAGAGCGACAAAGAGGCTCTCAAGCAGAAGCTGCGGGCCGCTCTTTTGGATAGAAAGGAAATCATTCGCAAAGATTTGGTGCGGAAGAACAGCACATGGGTAACTGCCGCGATGTCCAGGTTGGTCCAGGACTTTCTGCGCGGCCTGTACCTTAAGGTTGAAGACTGCTTGTACGAGCAATACAGGCAAATGGACGGAATGGACACGGAAAAAGAGCTGATAAAAAAAATCCTGTTGTTTCATCGCGTGTATGATTGCGACAACCAGGATCCAATGCGAAAACCTGA
>CAYNGG010000440.1:0-3566 GCA_964396575.1 uncultured Desulfobacteraceae bacterium
GGCCCGGCCCCGAAGGGGCGAAACATACCAGACCGGGGCGAAGCCCCGGTTGGCTAAAAAATTTTCGGATCGTTCCATGGGATGGAACGGTCCCGTGTTAAGGTCTCCCCAGAATGAAGGCAATGGTTCATTGCCCAACCCAAACCCATTAAAAAAGGAGACGACCATGCCCGTTCAGAAAAAGCGTCGAGCTGCTCAGACCTACTCCCCGCCGGTTAGCCCGGAGCTGTCGGCCGGAAGAAACCGGAGTTTTTTGAAATGGCGGATCTGCACTTATCTTCAGCGCCTGTTCCGGAACCAGCCGCCCCAGTTTGACCGGGAGACCTACGGAGTCATCTGTTTCGCCATGGACGAGAGCTGGATTGAGGAGTTGCGAGATAGCCTGAGCCTGTATCTCCCCAAAACCCAGCTTGCGAGGCTGAACGAAGACCTGGAAGAAGCCGACGATGAGGATGACGTCGCATTGGCGATTATGCGGACCTTGAAGAGATCGAGCAACCGGATCCGGCGGCGGTTTGAAAGGGAGATTGTCGAAAAGCTGGGTGAAACGATCCGGGATTATGACCTCCTGGCCGAAGCGCCCCGGACGATCTCCCAGGTCGAAGCCAACATCAACACCACGGCCGAAATCTTCGGCCTGACCGATGACGAGCGGGAGCTCCTGCTCTTTTTGCTGATCATGTTCATTTTCGATGAAGCCGAGAGGTTTTTCATCGACCATCTCTCCGCGGATAAACCCTTTTTCCGTCAGAACCTGGCCACGCCCCTCGACATGAGCATCGACCGGCTCAACGATGCCCTCTACGGAAAGCTCTACCGGCTCGAGCTTATTGACATCAGCATCCACACCATGAGCCTGAACGACTCGTTTCTCGAGATCCTGGAAAATCCGGAAAAGGCCCTGACCAGCCGGAATTCCTTCACTCCGGTGCCTGACAGCGGGCTCGAGCTGGACGCCCACCTGGTCAACCCGACCCACATCCGGATTCTCGAGCAGCTCCTCCGGGACAAGCCGGACTCCTCGACCCACATCCTCCTTTACGGCCCGCCGGGGACGGGAAAAACCAGCTTTGCCCGGGCTTTAGTCAACTCCCTTGACATCTCGGGATACGAGATCGTCAACAACGAGCAGAACAGCAGCGCCCTCCGGCGGGGGGCGGTTCTCTCCTGCATCCACTTCACCAACGGCGGCAGGGGCTCGGTCATCGTCGTGGACGAGGCCGACAGCCTCCTGAGCACCCGGCAATCCTGGTTCGAGAGCGGCGAAACCCGGGACAAGGGCTGGGTCAATCACCTCCTGGAGCAGGACGGTCTCCGGATGATCTGGATCGTCAACACCCTGTCCATGGACGAATCCATCTACCGCCGGTTTGCTTACAGCGTCCAGTTCCAGCCGTTCACCCGGAAGCAGCGGATCTCGGTCTGGCACAATGTCCTGGCGCGCCGCGGGGCTGAGATGGCGCTGACCGACGGGGACGTGGAGGCTCTGGCCACCCGCTACGAGGTCAGCGCCGGGGGGATCGAGCTGGCGGTCCGGAAGGCCGCCGAGGTGGGGCTCACGGCGCCGGACGAGGTCCGGACCTTTCTGGACCAGACCCTGATGGCTCACCTGACCCTGATCCACGAGGGTCGGCGGCCCCCCCTGCCAATCAGCGCGGAAGCCGGCTTTATGATCGACGGGCTCAACATCAAGACCGACCTTTCCCGGCTCATCGATGAAATCCGGGCCTGGAATATCCACCATCAGGACCCCGCTGACCCCCATCCCCGGTCCCTGAGCCTCCTGTTTTACGGCCCGCCGGGAACCGGGAAGAGCGAAACGGCCAAATATCTCGCCGAGGTCATGGACCGGGACCTGATGGCCCGCAAGGCCAGCGATATCCTGGATATGTTCGTCGGCGGCACCGAAAAGAACCTGTCGTCGATCTTCTCCGAGGCGGAGGACCGGGGGGCCGTTCTCATGATCGACGAGGTGGACTCCTTTCTCATCAATCGGAAACGGGCGCTCCGATCCTATGAGATCACCCAGACCAACGAGTTTCTCAGCCAGTTGGAGAATTTCAGGGGGATCGTGATCTGCAGCACCAACCAGATCCCGGAATTGGACCATGCCGCGTTCAGGCGATTCAACCGGAAGATCGGCTTCGGCTACCTTACCGGAAGGGGCAACCTCCGGTTCTACGAAACATTCCTGGCATCATTCGCCGAAGGCCCCCTCGAAGGCAAGGATAAAAAGCGGCTGGCCGCCATCCAGTACCTGGCGCCCGGAGATTTCAAAGTGGTCCGGAACCAGGCATTTTTGGATGTGGGGGAGAGCCTGAGCCATTCGGCGCTCATCGACGCGCTGGAGGCCGAAAGCCGCTTCAAGTCGGATGAGCGGTCCGGGGCGGTGGCCGGATTTACCACCACCCCGAAACCGGCCGGCTCGGAGATCGCCGCCTGACCCTAAAACGGGTGGAGCCACGCCGATGCCGGGGTCCACAAGCCCGGCATCGGCTCATTCGGCGGCAATGGGAGGGAACCCACACGGGAGGAGGGCGCATGCCGAAGAAAAAGGACCCGGATGCCACATTTGGAGAAAAGCTGATCCGCCTCTTCGCGGATCTCCTCTTTACGGGGAAGCCGAGAACTCAAAAGGAGCTGAGCAAAATGCTCAACTGCTCCCCGCAGACGGTCCGGCTCTACGTGGACCGGATCACCGCCGCTCACGGGGTCCGGATCAATGAGAAAAAAAAGGGCAAAACAAACCTGTTCTGGATCGAGCGGCCGGAAATTATTCACGCGCCGCCCATGTCAACCGAGGAGATCACGGTCCTGGAAATGGGCCAGGCCTTTTCCCGGCACCTCATCGGAGAACGGATATCCCGGATCGCGACCCGAGGTCTTCAAAAGGCCATGGGAATGCTCCCCCCCGATCCGTTCCGGTCTTGCTCGGATCGACTGGGCTCCCTGTCCCATGGCCATGTCGATTATAAGGATTTCTCCGACACGCTGACCCATCTGGCGGCGGCCAGTGCTCAACAGCGGGTCTGCAAGATCTGGTACAAACGCCTGGGGGCCGAAACCGCTCGGGACTTCCACATCATGCCCCTGAAAATCTTCTCCTGCAAAGACAGTATTTACATCCATTCCCGCCGATGCACGGAGGACGGGGACCCCCGGCCCGGCGACACCTTCGACCCCCTGCTGGCGCTCCAGCGGTTTGAAAAGGTTAAAGTCCGGGAGACGACCTTCACCTTTCCGGCGGACTTCGATTTCGAAAAATCCTTTGCCCGGTCCTTCGGCGTCATGAAGGACACCCCTTTCAAGGTCCGGGTCAACTTCACCGGGTGGAGCGCCGACTTCGTCTCCGAACGGACCTGGAGTCCGGATCAGCGGATTGTCCGGAAACGGGGCGGCGGCGGCATCGATCTGGAATTCTCGGCCTCATCGGAAACCGAGGTGATCGCGTGGGTCCTGTCCTTCGGCGACGGGGCCTGCCTCGTCAAACCCGAGTGGTTGCGGAAGAAAGTCCTCGACACGGTGCGGGCGATGGCCGCCCGCTACGGCCTGGAAGGAAACCACCC
>CAYNGG010000441.1:0-3561 GCA_964396575.1 uncultured Desulfobacteraceae bacterium
GACCCGCGACCCGAAACCCTTAGCGTTTTGCCTTGAGCACCACCGCCGTCCGGGTGGGGAGATAGAGGCTGAGCGCCGATCGGGTCCGGTCGTCCGGGTGGGGCGTGGCTTGGTGGATCTGCTCCGGGACCAGCCGGCCGTGGCCGCCGTAGTCCCGGGAGTCGCTGTCGAGGATGAGGCGATATGACCCCGCCGGCGCGTCGATCCGGTATCCGACGTGGGATGTGTGGGGGTGAAAGTTGAAGACAAAGATCAGCCCCGCCCGCATAAACCCGAGGACTTTGTCGTCCGTATGCTCGTGCAACAAGCGCTCCACCGGCCCGTCCAGCAACCGGTAGCCCCCGGCCAATCCCAGCATATCCCGATCGAAAGCCGCCAGATACTGATATTTCAAATCCGGGTTGTCCATCAGACTCCACTGCCGCCGGGCATAAAAATAGGACCAATTGTTGCCCTCCCGTGGAAAATCGATCCACTCGGGGTGGCCCAGCTCGTTTCCCATGAAGTTAAGGTAGCCGTCGCCGGCGGTGGCCAGGGTGATGAAACGGATGAGCTTGTGGAGGGCGATCCCCCGGTCCACCGTGATGTTTTCGTGATCGACGTGCATGTCCCGGTACATGTCCGCGTCGATGAGTCGGAAGATCAGGGTTTTATCCCCCACCAGCGCCTGATCATGAGATTCGGCGTAGCTGATGGTCCCCTCCCCCGGCCGCCGGTTATTAAGCTCGTACCAGATTTGTCCCACCGGCCAGTGCTCGTCGGGCACCTCCTTGATCAGCTTGATCCAGAGGTCCGGCACCCCCATGGAAAAGCGATAGTCGAACCCGAATCCGCCGTTTTCGGCGGGGAGAGCCAGCCCCGGCATGCCGCTGATGTCTTCGGCGATGGTCATCGCGTCGGGCCGGACCTCGTGAATCACCCGGTTGGCCAGGGCGAGATAGGTCAGGGCGTCCTCATCGACGTTGTCGTTGAAGTAGTCGCCGTAGTGGGTAAACGCCTTGCCCAAGCCGTGATCGAGGTAGAGCATGCTCGTGACCCCGTCGAATCTGAAGCCATCAACGTGGTATTCGTCGAGCCAGAACCGGCAGTTGGACAGGAGAAAGTGGATGACCTGATGCTTGCCGTAGTCAAAGCACCGGGAGCTCCAGGCCGAATGATAGCCCCTTGGGCCGTCATGGAAAAACTGGTGGAGCGTGCCGTCAAACCGGCTCAAGCCCTCCACCTCGTTGGCCACCGCATGGGAGTGGACGATGTCCATGATCACCCGCAGGCCGCTGTCATGGGCGGCGTCGATCAGCTCCTTGAGCTCGTAAGGCGTGCCGTAACGGGATGATGCGGCAAAAAAGCTCGAGACCTGATATCCGAAGGAACCGTAGTACGGGTGCTCCTGGATGGCCATCAGTTGGATCGTGTTATACCCCGCCCGGACGATCCGGGGGAGCACGTTTTCGGTGAACGCCCGGTAGCTGCCCACGCCCGGCGTCTCCTGGGCCATGCCGATATGGGCTTCGTAGATCAGCGGGGGATCATCCGGAGCCCGGAAGCTCGGATGCCGCCAACTGTATGGGGAATCCGGGCACCAGACCTGAGCGTTGAAGATGGTCGTCTCCGGGTCCTGGACCACCCGGCGGGCGTATGAGGGAATCCGGTCTCCGGCGCCTCCGGGCCAGTGGATTCGCAGCCGGTAGAGATCACCATGGGAGATCGCGCCGTCTGGAAGCCGGAGCTCCCAGATGCCCTCGGCGGAATTGATCCGAGTCAGGGCATACTCAGGCCGCTCCGCCCAGTCGGTCATCTGGCCGATAAGGCTGATCCCGGTCGCATTGGGAGCCCACTCCCGGAACACCCAGCCGTCGGAAATCTGATGAAGACCGAAGTATTCGTGGCCGGCGGCGAAATCGGCCAGTGAGGTAGCACCCCCGGTGAGGCGGGCCTCGGTCTCGTCGATGGCAGACAGCCGGCGGGTGATCTCCGCTTTCAATGGTCCGAGATCCGGGTCCAGCCGGAGCAGACCCTCGACCCGGCGCTCGATGGTTGATGATCGATCAGACATAGGGCGTTATCAATGGTCGTTGGAGCATTTTTTCATAAAGATCGATATATTGGCGAGCGGTAACCGAGTGGTTGAAGGTGGCGAGACTCCCCTTCATGACCCGCTCGATTTGCCGGTGTCGGACTTCCGGGTCAAGGGCGAAGAAGTGCATGGCCTCGTTGATGGCCCAGAACAGGCCGTCGCTGTCAAAGACCTCGAAGAGAAACCCGTTGCCCCGGTTGTTGGCGACGTCAATATGAGTGATGGTGTCGTGGATGCCGCCGGTGTCGTGAGCGACGGGCAGGGAGCCGTAAATGGGGGCGATCATCTGAGGCAGACCGCAGGGCTCGAAGCGGGACGGCATGAGCATGAAGTCGGACGCCGCATAGGCCTGATGCTCCAGCTTTTCATCGAAGTCACAGACCGCGACCCGGTCGGCGAGCCCGTGAAACCGGGTGATCTCCCGGAAATGGCGCTGGTAGTCCCCGTTGGCCACAAAGACGATCTGGATGCCGCTCTCCCAGTAGGTGGAGATCACCTTGTAGAGGATGTCGGCCAGAAGCTGACAGCCTTTCTGGATGTTATCCAGGCGGGAAGGCCAGAAGAAGAGCGGGGCGCCCGGATCCACCTGAAGCCCCAGCTTGTCCTGGAGAAACCGCTTGTTTTTCCGCTTGGCCTCAGCGTGGGTCGCCGGCGTATAGGGGGCGGTCAATGCCGGGTCGTTTTCCGGGTTAAAAGACGGGTCCGGGGCGTTGAGGATGCCCACGGCACAGTCGGCTTCGTACTTGTTTTTGAGCTCCCCCTGGATGGCGGGCTCCACGAATTCGTGCCGACCGTCGGTGATCTCCTTGAGAAAGGTCGGGCTCACCGTGTTGACAAAGTGAGCGGCAAAGACGCCGGAAGCAAGGAAATCGAGGGGGTTGGTCTCCCAGGATTCCGCGTAGGAGTAGGGGACCCGATCGAAAAACAGGTGGCGCCAGAAGGCGGCCACATCGATCCCCCGGTCCTCGATATAGGCCAGCGTCGCCTTCATGGTATGGATGTTGTGGATGGTGAAGAGCGAAGGGATCTCCAGCTCCCGGGCCAGAGCGGGAATCAGGGCGGTCATCCAGTCGTTGCAGTGGATGAGGTCCGGCTGGACCCGGGGGATGATGTAGTTGATCACGTCCCGCTGAAAGGTCAGGGCCAGCTTGATGTTCTCGGTGCCGTCCCCGTAAATCCGGTTCAGGTAGAAAAAGGCCCGGTCCTCGACGAGATGAATCCGGTCCGACGGGACCGTGTTTTTGAGGGTGTTGAGCTCCTTTTTCAGAAATGGGGCCAGCCGGTCACTGAAAATGGACCGGTAATCGGGCAGGGCGATATGGACATCGGCGCCTTCCTCGAAAAGCGCGGTGATGAGCGCCGCCGATACATCGGCCAGCCCGCCTGCTTTGGCCGTGAGGAAATGGGCGATGCTGCCCATCCGGTCGGGAAGATAGGTGACCTCCGGGGTCACGATCAGAATCCGCGGATCTTTTCTCGATGATGAC
>CAYNGG010000442.1:0-3560 GCA_964396575.1 uncultured Desulfobacteraceae bacterium
CGATGGGAAAATCAAGGCCGGTTTGACCGCCAATGGGGATTGTGCCGAACTGAATCGACCGGGGCTAACCCTTGTTGTGGGGGGCGGATCTATGTGTCCGCCCCAGCGAGGGGTATGTCCCGCCGGATGCGGGGCTCGCGCCTGACAAGGGCTGACACAAGGGTCCGCGGCTACGATTTCGGGGAAGGGGCCGGGGATGCGTTTGGATAGGCTGGCGAGGCTGACTGGCCCAAACGATGATCATGGCCGCTTTCAATTCACCTGGATACTCACAAAAGATGTCAATACGTTACGGTGTTATCGCCGCCTTTAACAAAGATAGCCGGGTCGCCCTTTGCAGGCAACCCGGCTTTCTCGTCAGATCCGGGGTTTTCCGTCTCCGCCTTCCGACGGGTTTGTCTTTTTCCGCTACATCGTCAGATCAGATAGTTTTTTGCCGGTCGTTTTGCCCGGAAGCCGCTGCCGGACAAAGCGACCGGTCGGGATCACTCACCAAAAAGTGAGCGGATAAAACAGCCGGCGCCACCCCCTCCATCGCCGTCAAAGGAGTCGATGCAATCCGGCACGCCGTCACCGTCCGAGTCGGTGTCGGCTTCACCGCAGCCACATTCCCCCGGTGCCGTCTTGTTGGGGTCATCGGGGCAGCCGTCCTCGTTGTCCGGCGTGCCGTCGCCATCGGAATCGGCGGCTGTGCAGGTTCCTTCGGCGACGCCACAGCCACATTCGCCGGGCGATGTCTTGTCCGGATCATTCGGGCACCCATCTATGCAGTCTTCCGTGCCGTCGCCATCGGAATCGACATCGGATACCCCACACCCGCATGTTCCCGGAGCGATCTTCGTTGGATCGTAGGGGCACCCATCCTCGCTGTTCGGCGTGCCGTCGCCGTCCGCGTCGGCGGGTGTGCAGGTTCCTTCCGCAACCCCGCAGCCGCATTCACCCGGATCAATCTTCAGCGGATCATCCGGACATCCGTCCTCGCTGTCCGGGGTGCCGTCGCCATCGGAATCGGTGGGGAGGCAGGTCCCTTCGTCAACGCCGCACCCGCACTGGCCGGGTGTCGTCTTGTTCGGGTCATTCGGACACTCGTCATTGCAGTCCGCTGTGCCGTCCCCGTCCGAGTCCGCATCGGAGACGCCGCACCCACAAACGCCTGGCGCGATTTTCCCAGGATCATCCGGACAGCCGTCTTCGCTGTCCGGGGTGCCGTCGCCGTCACGGTCCGTCGGGCCGGTTGAGCCGCTTTGCCACTGATTGTAGTAATAGTTGAGGAGGGGGACGAATTCCTCGGTGGCTTTTCGATGGCCCGTGGAATTGGGGTGACTGTCTCCGGCCGGGTAGTAGGCGAAATTGGACCCGCCACCGACCACATGCTCGATCTGGCCGTTGACGATGCGATGATGGTTTGCCGGATCCGTTAAGACATTGAAATAATCGAACACGGCAACATTGTTATGGGGGTAGTCGTCGAGCCAGTCGCGGACCATCCAGTTGTTAAACGCACGGGCATTGGCGGCTCGATCCGAGGTGGTTTCGCTTTCTATTAGCGGCGGCGCCGTGATGACGATAAACATTTTGTCCGTCCGGGTTTCGAAATAGGTCAGCAGGTCATTGTAGATCACCTTGGCGTTTTCCACTGTGTATTGCTCGTTGGGCGATGATCGCGGCGGGTCGTCCGGATTGCCGTAGAGGTCGGAATTGGGAAAACAGGACTTGAACATGATGATCTCGTTTTCGCCGCCCGGCTCAGTGGCCATGCGGGACCAAGCGCCGAAGCCGCCCAGATTCTGGCCGGTCTCCGCGTAGAGCGCGGCCAGGATCGTTCCGCTGTTGGGGCCGGTGAACCATTCGGGCCAATTGGGGATATCCGTCCGATTCCCGATACCGTCCGGACCCCAGTCATAGTTCGTGGCGCTGACATAGTAGTTGTTGTTCATGAGGGCGGTTCCCAGCCCCCCGGATGGGATATCCGGCGTTTCATCCGCCAGCCAGTTGCCGCCGCAGGAATGGTGGATGAAGATCA
This sequence comes from uncultured Desulfobacteraceae bacterium, assembly GCA_964396575.1. Classification (GTDB taxonomy): domain Bacteria; phylum Desulfobacterota; class Desulfobacteria; order Desulfobacterales; family JAABSP01; genus CAYNGG01. The sequence continues at coordinate 2,024 of CAYNGG010000442.1, forward strand.
GCTTCACGGGCGTCGCCGGCGGGGAGACATCCCCAAAAGCGGGCACTGTTATGGAACATATCGAAATGGCAAATGCAATCATCATCCAGACGGTTCGTTTTGTTGTCATCTCATCTCTCCTTTTGGTTGTCGCGAATGAGAAATTCACCGATGATTGTCACGAATCGGTCGGGCTATCAGGCCAGGCATCCGAGCCGTCAGGCCATCTTCAGCTCATCTGTACCACCCCCCTTGAGATAAAAATGCCGGCTTACCTCGAACAGGCAACCCGGCTGTCTCGTAAGATCCGTGGCTTTCCGTCCCCGCCTTCCGACGGGTTTGGCGCTTTCCGCTCTATGACGAAGCTATCCCTTTCTGTTCTCTATGGCCTTTTGATTCGCCATGTCAAGGGGGCATTTATCGACGTTTGGGCCGGCCTCGCGAGTGGGATGAATCCCCTCGCTATATAACGGATCTCCTACTGGACTTGCGCCGTCCTCTGACGACGCCGATGATGTCCCGGGCCGATTTCGGCTGGGTCTTGGGTTTCGTCCTGGCCTTGGGCTTTGGCCGGGGCGATGCGGGGCGTTTCCCGAAGGTTCGCTGGATAGCCCGGTCGTGGACATGCTCGACGATCTCCGATGCGGTCAGGTGGCGTTTGTCCCGCTTGCCGTACCGGTCAAAGACGTGCTTTTTGTGAAGCAGGTAGAGCCGGTCGGGGGTCATCCGTCCGATGGGTGCAGACTGAGCGCTCCAGGATGTCGGAGCAAATCGGCGGCCGTTTGGCATTGTTCGTGTCGATGGAAAGCGACTCGCCGAAATCAGCGGAGTCCGGTGTCTATGTGGATTCAAATATGGACCCGTTAGGATCTGATTAGCGGGGCGTTGGGTCTTGATTTTCATCGAGCAGGATTGCTTTATGTTTAAACTGAGGATCTTGATCACATAGGACGCAAACAGGTGGAAGGGGTTCAGCCGTGATCCGCTCGGCGGACACACTATAAATTTAAGAAGCCCGATGGGAAAATCGAGACCGGTTTGACCGCCAATGGCGCTTTCAACGATCTGATTTCGGCACCATGCAACCGGACCGCCGGCTACCGCGTCCCGGCGGCGGATGATGAAGGAGATCCTGGTATCGGTCCCGGATGGCCCGGAGGGTCTCGGAAAAGTCCCCGAAGATTTCCGGGTCGGCATCGTAGTCGGCCTGATGGCCGGCCAGATGCTCAGCCGCCGGCATCAGCTCCGGCATCACCGGGAGAATCTGGTCCGGATGGTCCCGGAGCTTTTCCCACACCAGCGACAGAAAGCAACCGGCCGCCGACGGGGCGTCCGCCCCGTCGAATGGCCCTTCCAGGACGAAATCCCGGAGTCCCATCACGTAATACCGAAAGGGGACCGCCGGCATAAACCGGAGCTCGTCGGTCCGCTCGATGACATTTTCCCTGAAATCCGCCCGGGTCTCCTCGACCGTCTTGCCGAAAAAGACCCGGTGGGCGTACTCCTGATCCAGGTCCGCCGTGTAGTCCCCCCAGTCGGCCTCCGTTGGGATCGGGCG
>CAYNGG010000443.1:0-3550 GCA_964396575.1 uncultured Desulfobacteraceae bacterium
TTTTGACGTCCGCCCTCCCGAAAAAGACGAAAAGGAGATGCCTTTATGTCAATGCCGATGCCAAAACCCAAAGAGGCCCCCACCAGATATGGGGAATATCTACATTGGCCGGAGGACGAGCGGTGGGAAATCCTTGAAGGGGTTCCTTATGACATGAGCCCCGCGCCTTCCACAAAGCACCAGAAAATTTCAAGGGATTTGTTTGTTCAGATTCATTCATTTTTATCGGAGAAACCCGAATGCGAGGCGTTCTACGCCCCTTTTGACGTCCGCCTTCCCGAAAAAGACGAAGCGGATGAGGCGATTATCAACGTTGTCCAACCGGACATCTCCGTCATCTGTGATCCGTCGAAAATCGACGAAAAGGGCTGCCGGGGCGCCCCCGACTGGATTATCGAAGTCCTGTCGCCGTTTACGTCATCCAAGGATCACATCGTCAAGCGGTTGCTGTATGAAAGGATGGGGGTGAGGGAATACTGGCTGGTCCATCCTATCGATGAATTGGTGACGGTGTTCGTGCTCGGCGCGGACGGCACATTTGAGCCGCCGGTGTTCAGGGAAGGCAAGGGAGAGCTTGGGGTGAGTGTTTTGCCGGGTCTAATGATGGATTTGGATGCGGTGTTCTAGCTCGTGGCCAATTATGGATGGACACTATTGGAAGGAGAAGCCTTTATGTCAATCCCAAAGTCAAAACCCAAAGCGGCCCCCACCAGATATGAGGAATATCTACATTGGCCGGAGGACGAACGATGGGAAATCCTTGAAGGGGTTCCTTATGATATGACCGCCGCTCCATCTACGAAGCATCAGGCCGTTTCAGGAGAATTGTTCTTCCAGATCCGGTCGTACTTGACAAACGAGAGCGCTTGCAAAGCCTTCTACGCCCCCTTTGACGTCCGCCTTCCCGAAAAAGACGAAGCGGATGAGGCGATTATCAACGTCGTCCAACCGGACATCGCCGTCATTTGTGACCCGTCGAAAATCGACGAAAAGGGCTGCCGGGGCGCGCCCGACTGGATTATCGAAGTCCTGTCGCCGTTTACGTCATCCAAGGATCACATCGTCAAGCGGTTGCTGTATGAAAGGATGGGGGTGAGGGAATACTGGCTGGTCCATCCTATCGATGAATTGGTGACGGTGTTCGTGCTCGGCGCGGACGGCACATTTGAGCCGCCGGTGTTCAGGGAAGGCAAGGGAGAGCTTGGCGTGAGTGTTTTGCCGGGCCTAGTGATGGATTTGGATGCGGTCTTTTAGCTCGTGTTCATCCATGAATGGCCAATGTGCCCGATATCTAAACAGGATTTCAAGGATTTTGCGTCGCGCCGGAAGGGCGTCCGGTTGCCCTTGCGGAATATCAGACATAATCCCGTGGTAAAAACTTCGTGTCTTTCCGTGAACCGGGCGAGGGATTGAAATATGCCGCCCCCGGAATTTGGCCCGTCATCCGGCCCGGGCCTTTTCGGCCATTGTCTTCAAGGGGGCCGCGTCGCCGGTCAGATCCTCGAATACGTATGGGTTAAGAAACTGGCGGTCCCAGAGAAGGGCGCGGTCGACGGGGGTGAGGTCGGCTTCTTTGCTGACGGCCTCCCAGTTGTCAATGATACAGAGGAGCTGGTTTTCAGCAATGGCGAGGGCTTCCGAACGGGAGAGGAGAAAATGCGGGGCGGATTCCAGGCACGCCGTGATGCGGCTCATTCGGTTGCCATCGGCAATGACCATGGCCTGAGATGCTTCGTTACCGGTGCGGGGCTGAGGGCAGATGTCGTAGGCCGGGGTCAGCCGTAGAGTCTCTCCATCCCAGAACGCGGCATGATTGCGGGCATGATCGTCGGTGTTGCCGCACAAGATATTGAAGACCAGCCGCGAATAGAGCTCCCGAAGGGTGACGGCGGCATCGGCAAAGCGGTGGCGGATGATTTCCGCAAGCTCCGGGTAGCCGGCATAGCGAGCCATCATTTCATCCAACCCAAGAATGGTGAGCGCGGAGACCATGGCCCTGCGCCGCCAGCCGGCGGCTATTGGTATCCGGTCGAATCGCTCGATCAGCAGCACATCCTTGTTCATGGTTTGAGTCAGGAACACGGGCGCCACATCGAGTCCGGCCTTTTCCGCCAAACGCATGGCGATATATTCGGCCTTTACCACGCTGTAAAGATCGGTGGTTGAAGAAAACTTTGCGATATATTTTTTTTGATCGGCTTCGATCTGCGCCTTGGGTCTGGCGCCACCGATGGATGTGCCGTGTTGGAGCGCCTGGTAGAGCTCATGGCTCAAGGGCAGCCCCTTTTCGATGTACTCCGCCGCCCGCGCCAATTCCTGAAGTGAAGCATTTGCGGATTGACGCGGAATATATTCCGTGGCTGAAACCTGAAAATCCAGAGCCCCGATCCGGTCCGACCCAGACTCCAAAAGATACGTCAGCTCATTGAGATCACCGGAATCGGTCTGAGCTCCTTTCAGATTCAATTTCCGGTTGATGATGACCCGGCGACCCCAGGCGTCGGGAGCCGCATCCCGAAGACAGGCGGGCATAGGAAGGCCTGGCAATAAGGGGATAATCCCTCTTTGCAGCGGCAGCTCGGGCGCATAAAGGGAAATGGCATTATGCCGGTCCAGGTAGCTTTTGCCATAATTAAAAACCAGCTCATCGCCTTCGGCGCTCAGTTTGCCTGCCACGACCGGTTCGGTTTCATTGGGCAACCACACCCAGACAAACGCATGGCTGGGGATTTCATCAGAAGTCATCATCCACGGTCTTTCCGCTCTGTCGCACGGCCCGCGGCAGCAACGCCAGCTTGTCATCGACGCGGGCAAGGTGATCATCCAGTGAGGTGCGCTCCGCGTCGAACAGCTTGACCCCAACCAGCGCAGCGGCCTCGAATACCAACCCGATGGTCACGTTCAACTCTCCTTTTTCGATCTTCCGCAGCGTGCCCCGGGAAATGTTCGCCCGTTCCGCAAGCTCCTGCTCGGTCCACTTCCGCTGTTTGCGACCGAGCCGGATCTGCTTGCCCAGCAGCAACGCTGCTTCACGCGTGTAACGGGAATATATTCTGTTTTCCATGATCGCCCCGGCTGGATGAAATGATCATTATCATAGCCATAAAAACCTTTCATGTCTATTATAATGATCATTACGGTGGAAGAAGTCAAGTCAACCGTCAAACCGTCAGTGAGTGTCGATATGTCCATCCGGAAAAAGGCTGTTGACAACACCGCGACTTATGGTTTAAGAGACATCTCGATAATTCGACGCCACGAAGGCGTTCGATGAGCATCCCAGCATAACCGTAAAAACCGTCGCAACCAAGGCCACGAAGGCAAGGGCGAAGCCGCCCGTTCTTCGTGGCCTTTTTTGTTTTTGAACCCGTTACACTGGAAAGGATTAAAGGAATAAGATAGTTGGAATCTACGGACCGATGACGCGAGTTTCAACGGTCGCGCCGGCCGTGGAGACAAATCAGCAACATTACCCCCATGAAAGGAGAATGATTGTGAAGCGAACGACGTTTTCTGGAGATCAGTTTTTGATGACCGCTCTGCTGTGCGC
>CAYNGG010000444.1:0-3522 GCA_964396575.1 uncultured Desulfobacteraceae bacterium
GGCGGAGCCGAACCGGAGTCCCGGCGACCAGCTCGGCCTCATCATAGCCCGGCACCCGGGCCGTCACCGTCGGCGGGGTCCCGCGCCAGCGGGCTGAGAGGGTCACCTCCAGTCCGTCGCCGTCGGGCATCAGGCGGAGGTTGACCGGGCCGGCCGGGGTCGGGGTCGGCCCGAAGCCGAGCGGTTTTCCGGTTTCGATCCAGTCGGGGAAGATCCCGGAGCCGACGATCAGCTCATCCCCCTCCTCACGAACGAAGAGGCTCCGGATGACCGTCGCCCATTCGGCGGCGGCCCAGCCGTGATGGCCGTCGCCCATGCAGCCGCCCCCGGTCCGGGGGTGGATGGCCTCGGGCCACTGCCCGGTGGGAGACGCCAGGTCGGCCACCGTCCCGATGAGGTCCCGGTATCGTGAATCCCCGGCCCGGAGGAGGCTCTGGGCAATGTCCAGGGTGAGGTAGGCGTTGATCCCCGAGTGGATCATGTCCTGAAAAAACCCCCCGGATTGAAAGCACCGGTCGATCAAAAAGTCAACCGTCTTCATGATTCGGGGATGACCCGGCGGAAAGAGTCCCAGGGGGTAATCGGCCACCAGGGAGCCCACCGCCCCGGCGTCCATCCGGCGGTACGGCGTGGCCGGGATGGCTCCCCGGGCCCGTCGGTCCGGAATTCCCGCGATGCTCGTAAGGATGTCCCTCTCGAAATGGAGGGCCTCCCGCTCGAGGGCCAGGGCGGTCGGCTCATCCCGATGCCGGCCCGCCAGCCGGGCCGCGGCCCGGAGTCCTCCGACGGACCAGAAGTCGTCCCAGTAGTAGTAGTCGTTGGGCCCGAGGTGCTCGGCGCTGAACCCCGGCGGGAGGAGCCCGGCGTGGGGGCTCCCGCCGGCGTCTCTGACCCGCTTTTTCCGAATCCAGTCGGCCCCGGCCCGGATCGCCCGCATCCACTCGGCCGGCGGGGCCTCGCCGGTCAGTTGAGCGTACCGGGCCATGATCCAGAGGGTCTGGCCGTTGGAATCCCATTCCCCCTCCTGGGACTGGAAATAGCCGGAGCGCTTCTGACGGGCGGGAAAGCTCTCGATGATCCGGCGGGCCCGGTCGGTGAGCCCGATCGCCATGACGGCGTTCAACATGAAGCAGGCGTCCCGGAACCAGAACCGGCGGTAGGTGTACGGCCCCGGCACCACGTCCCGGGCCGACAGGAGAATCAGGGTCCGGACGGCGGCGTCGTAAAGAAAGGTGATCTTCGAATCGGGGACCTCGAGGGTCGCCGTCTCATCGAGGATCTCGGCCCATCCCCGTTGGGCAGGCGCCTCGGGCACCTCCCCGCGGAGAATCGAGACCGGCGACGGAGGCTCTTCGGCCAGAGGCACCCGGACCGTCACCTCCCGGCGCCCCCGGCCGTCCATGGGAAAGAGGGCCGCGGCGGTGGCCATCCCCACCTCGCAGACGGCGGCCGGCGGGATCTCCCCGGCCTCGCCGGTCAACCGGTGAATAACGTCGCCCTCATGATAGGTGGAAAAGGCCACGCGGGCCGGCTCGGCGTCAAACCCCACCTCGGTCCGGCCGTCCACGATAAAAGCGGGGGGCGAATCCTGAAAGTCGATCCGCTCGATAAACTGGACCCCTTCGGGGTTGTAGGGCCGGAGCGCCACCGCCAGCCAGCCCTCCCCGTCGGCCTCGGCCTGGACGGAAAGGACCGCCACGGGACGATCCCCGTCCATCTCCACCCGAGCCCGACTGGTGACCGTCAGCCCTTCGTTCCGGCATCGGGTCCGGACCGTCGGGTTATCGGCGATCTCCCAGGACTGGTCCGCCGATTCCGTCCGGGACGGGTAGAGCCGCCGGCCGTCCGCCGACACCACCCAGCAGTCGATGGACCAGCCGTTGTAGAGCGGCGTAAGGAGGCCCCGGGGGTCGATCACCGGGTAGAGCGGGAGATGGGGCTGGCCCACGGCGGTCCAGCTCCGATGGGTCAAATTAACGTGGCTGAAGGAAAAGGCCCGGGGGATAAAGGACGGGTCCCGGGGGTTGAACTGCTTTTCCACCCAGAAGGGCCAGAGCCAGTCCAGGTTGTGCTGAATGGCCTTGGTGTTGATGAGCCCCCGGGCGTGAAACTCGATCCCGGCCCGGAGGAGCTCAATGGGCTCCTGAACCTCCGATGGCTGGGCAAATCGTCTCAGCCGGGCCAGAAAGCTGACCGGATCGATCACGCCATAAGCCCGGGCCGTCCGCTTGAGGAGAAACGTCCATGGTATCCATTGCTTCAACATCGGCACCTCAGGTCCCTTCCTGGCCGCCGTCGCCGGATTCGGCCCGAACCATCATCTCCTCGACGACCTGGAAGATCTCCTGGACATCGATCGCCGGCTTGACGAAAAAATGATCCGCCCCCACCTCGTAGGCCCGCTCCTCGTATTCCGGAATATCATGGCTGGTGTTGACCACCACGCGGGTCTCGGGATACCGTTCCTTGATGGCCTCGGTCAGTTGGAGGCCGTTGCCGTCGGGAAGCCGGATGTCCACGAAAACGATCCCCGGAGTGTCATCCCGCAGCCGATCCCAGCCCTCCCGGACCGTGGCCGCGTTCGAGACATGGGTCCGGGGAAACCGGGTCTGGAGCATTTGGGTCATCGTGTCCCGCATCCACACATTGTCCTCGACAATTAAAATATTCATAAGATAGGGTCCCGCCTCTCTGCTGGATTCAACAAATCCGCTACTTAGCATTTTCTCCTTTCAGCTTTACCAGTTGCGCCGGAAATGGTATATGGGATATTTACTGTAGTTGTGGGTAAAAGAGCCTGTACTTTTCCGGATGATGGTTTTGTCAGTTGAGCTTACGCGGGAGCGGATATCATGGAAAACAAGAAACGCATCGTCATTGCCGAGGATCACACCATACTGCGGGAGGGGCTCCGGTCCCTGCTGAGCGCCGACGAGGCCATCGAGGTTTGCGGTGAGGCCGCGGACGGGATGGAGGCCATCCGGGTCGTCACGGAGACCACCCCGGACCTGATTCTCCTCGACCTGGCCATGCCCAGGATGAACGGGCTCGCCGCCATCAAGGAGATCAAGCGGCAGTCGCCGGAGACCAAGGTCCTGGCCCTGACCATCCACAAGACCGAAGAATACATCCTCGAAGCCTTCCAGTCCGGCGCCGACGGCTACTGCCTCAAGGACTCCACTCACCACGAGCTGGTGATGGCCATCCACAGCGTCCTCGAGGGAAAGACCTACCTGAGCCCCGACATCTCCGAAAAGGTCCTCACCGGCTACCTCGACGGAAAAAAGACGATCCGGACCGAGCCGGCCTGGGAGTCGCTCACCCAGCGGGAAAAGGAAATCCTCAAGCTCATCGGGGAAGGGTACAAGAACAAGGAGATCGGAGACTACCTCTGCATCAGCGTCAAAACCGTCGAAAAACACCGGGCCAACCTCATGAAAAAGCTCGACCTCCACAACGTCTCGGCCCTCACCGCCTACTCCATCGACAAGGGGCTGGTGAGCAATTAGGCCGACCACATGG
>CAYNGG010000445.1:0-3519 GCA_964396575.1 uncultured Desulfobacteraceae bacterium
GGAGCGGCGGTCGATCCTGACCCGGATGAGGCGGCGGGGCGGGATTAACGGGCTCCTCCGCCCAACCTGACACCGGGGAGAAGATCAGAAAAAGGGAGAGGAAAAAGCCGACAACGGATCTCATGGAGTGCTCCTTCCGGTATGATGCCGATATCTCGATCAGGGCGCGAGGGTCTCTTTAACACGACGCGGGACATCTTCAATGGGCAATTCCCGGCTTTCAATGTAAGCTCGGAGGGCTTGGTTAATCATCGTCTGATAATTCCCTCCGCCTTGCGCTTCTACCTGTAAACGGAACCAATCAACAATAACTCCGTCGAGACGGATGGTAATCCGTACCTTCTCCCCGGCCGCGGGCAGGACGGCTCCTCGTTGTCCCTCCCTGAAGTCATATTGTGCCTTCATATTGTTTCACCTCATATCGAACAGCCCTACGAGCGGAAATGATCCGAATTCGATCCTCTCGCCACGTATCGACAATGATATACCGCTGAGGACAATCTCAAGCCCGTGCTGTGCTGGCCAGCCCCGGGCCCTGCTATGGTCACCTTTCCAGCAATACCTCGATGTCCCCCGCCCACGGCGTATCCGGCGTTTCCGTAACCCCTCCCTTTCCATACCGGACGAGGGAGCTGGCATTTTGACCCATGGCGGGCCGGCATGGGTCGGTGGCCAGGCGGACCGGAGCGGTGAAGCCGCCCGGCAGGGCCACCAGGGCGCCGCTGATGTCCAGGTCCGGGGCGGTGATGGCAATGGTCCCGCTCTCGCCGCCCGGCGCGGCCGCCTGGATGACGTTGGCTCCGGTGCCGGGCGTAAAGGTCTGGCGCTGGAGACCCCCGACGTCCAATGTACCCTGGCTGGCGATCAAGGCATGGGCGTCGATGAAGATGTCGCCGCCCCTGGCGTTTTCAGCGGCGGTGTTGGCCTGGATAAAGCCGCCGTCGAGGACCAGGACACCGGTGGGGCCGGTAATCGCGATGTCCCCGCCGTCTCCTTTTAAGCCATCAACGGAGGTGGTGACCAGGCCCTCGCGCAGCAGAACGGTTTCCCCCTGGATGGTGATGGGGCCCCCGTCAGCCTCATTGGCGGATGTGGTGATCCGGCTGCCGTTTTCCACGACTAAATCGCGGAGCTTCATATTGACGGGGGCGGCCGGGACGTTGCCGGCGCTTTCGGCGGTGATCCGGGCCCCCTGGTCGAGGTGAAGCCGGCCGGCGTCAATGGTAATGGCGGCCTCCGGGATATCGGCCAGGCGGTCCGCCGGGAGGGTCTGATCGGCGGCAATGCTGATTTCCCCGCCCCTGACGAGGCTCAGGGCCGCCGCCTCGATCCGGACGGTGCCGACATGGCCGAGGCTCATGGCGCCCGCGCGGCTGTCGATGCCGGTGGCCTCATCCGACCCCCCTCCATCCACCTTCAGCGTATCGGCCCGGATGGAGACGTTTCCGGCGTCGCCGGTGGAATAGGACGAGGTTTCACTGGAGATCCGGGCGCCGTCGATGAGGTCCAAGGCCCCGTTGACGCTGATATCCACCGTGCCGGCGTCGCCGGTGGCATAGACGATGCCCATCAGGGATGCCGTTCCCTGGGTCGAGCTGGTGATCCCGGTCAGATGGCCGTCATGGCCCCCATCATCAATGCGGAGCGTTCCGGCCCGGACCCTCACGTTGCCGGCGTGGCCCTGGGCAAAGGTGTCGCTGGAAATCCGGCCCAGACGGCGCATCTCCAGCGGCCCCGCCACCGTGACGGTCACCGTGCCGGCGTCGCCGGTGGAATCGGGTTGGGCGGAGCTGGTAATTCCGGTCAACTGGCCTTCGAGGCCCCGTCCGTCGATATGGAGCTCGCCGGCCCGGACCGTCACGTCGCCGCCGGTGCCCGCTCCAGCGGTGACGCTGCCCACCCCGGCGCCATGAGCCACCGTCATCCGGCCATCCACCGTGACGGCCACCGACCCGGCATCGCCCGTGGATGCGGCCCCGGCCGAGCTGGTAATCCCGGTCAGGACGCCTTCCAGGCCCTCGCCGTCGATATGGAGCGTCCCGGCCCGGACGGTCACTTCTCCGCCCCGGCCCCCGCCATAAGTGGCGCTTCCGATCACGCCCCCGTCGCGGATTTCCGCCGTCCCCGTCGCGGTCACGGCCACCGTCCCGGCGTCGTCTCCGGCGCCGGGATTGGCCTGACTGTGAATTCCCGTGAATTGATCCGACAAACCCCCGCCGTCGATCCGGAGATCCCGCGCCGCGATGGTCACGTTGCCGCCCCGCCCCGCGCCGGAGGTGGCGCTAGTGATCTGACCCCCGCCGATCACCTCCAGGGTCGTCTTCACCGTCACGGCCACGGTGCTCGCGTTGCCGGCGGCACCGGCGACCGCTTCGCTCGAAATCCCCGTAAACTGGTTCGGGGTGCCGAGATCGTCGATCCGCAGCCGGCCCGCCTGGATGCGCACCACCCCCGCGTCTCCTTCGGAAAAGGTGGCGCTGTGAATCTGAGCCCCGTTTCGAAGCTCCATCGCGCCATCCACCGTCACGTCCACCAGACCCGCGTTGCCGGTGGAATCGGGCTGAGCGGAGCTGGCGATGCCGGTGAACTGGCCGGGGCGGCCGTCGTCGTCGATGGTCAGCTCCCCCGCCCGGACCAACACTTCGCCGGCCCGGCCTCCGCCAAAGGTGGCGCTCGAGATCGTGCCGCCGTCGCGCATCGTCATCCGTCCCGAAACGGTCACGGCCACGGCGCCCGCGTCGCCCCCGGCCCCGCGCGCGGCCTGGGTGGAGATGCCGGTGAAACGGTCCGGACGGCCCTGACCGTCGATGTCAAGCGTTTCCGCCGACAGAGTTACCCCACCCGCGTCGCCGTCGGCATGGGTGGCCGTGGAGATCCGGCTCGATGCCATCCGGACCCCCTCCCGGATATTGACGGCGACCCCGCCCGTGGCATCGTCGGAGCCGATATTTTCAGCCGCGACGACCGCGTTTTCCATCTCCAGGGCACCGGCCCGGATTTCAACCCGTCCGCCGCCGTACCCACTGGAGGCGATGGCCCCATCGCGAAGAACGACCGACCCTTCCAGGTCGCCCTCCGGATCGCGTGCGACGGGAAGCTCACCCTCTCCGTCCCCGACGGCGGCGACCCGGATCTCCCCTTCCTGGGCAAAGACCAGTGCATCCCGGGTTTCCGTCCCCGCTATCGTCACATCGGCGCCATTGAGTGAGACCGCGCTCCCCGGCGTCAATTCCAGGCGGCTGCCGTTCAAAACGATGTCCCCGGATTGATGCGACAGATACCCGAACGCGGCCGGCTCGGCGACGCTCAGGGTGCTGGCGTCGGGGTCGGACGCGCTGAACAGGTTTCCGTCTTCAAACCGGAGGGCATCAGCCGTGCTGACGTGAAAGGCGGCGGGGACATCCACCTTCGCATTAGGACCGAAGATCACTCCCGCCGGGTTGATGAAAAAGAAATCGGCCCGGCCCACTTCGGACCGGAGCAGCCCGTCGATGGTCGAGGCATCCCCGCCGGTCACCC
>CAYNGG010000446.1:0-3501 GCA_964396575.1 uncultured Desulfobacteraceae bacterium
CCGTTGCCGTGGCGACCTTGTCCTGTCGGGATTACGGGGGGCGGAATGGGATTCCCACCTGGGAGGAAGCTGACGCCCGGACTCAGGGGCTATCCGTTCGATCCTTGACCTGACAGCGCCATTACCAGCAAGCTCCCCCTTGACCTCCCCCCCGATTTTGCCTATCGTAAGCCATCCGTCGGATAGGGCGTTGCCGTCCGTTCCCACGGGTGGAAAGCCTCTTTCAACCGCATTTCCCAGGAGACGCACAGACCATGGTCAGAACCGAAATCTCCCTGTTTTTGAAAAACGCCCCCGGTGAGCTGGGGCGGCTGTCGTCGATGTTTTCCGAAGAGGGCATCAACATTGACGCTCTGATGATCCAGGACGCTTCCAATTACGTCAAGGAGCTTTTTGAGGCTCGGGGGAAGTCGCTCAAGCGGATCGCCTCGTCGGCGAGCTACAACTCCATGCGGAAGGATTCGGCCCAGTTCGCCCTGATCCGGCTGCTGGTCAACGACACCGACCGGGCCATCGACTTGTTGTCGAGAAACGATTACCTCTTCGACATCATGCCGGTGATCGCCATCCGGCTGGAAAACCGGCCCGGCACCCTGGCCGAGACCGCATCCAAGTTCGGTGAAGAGGGGATCAACATCAGCTACGTTTACGGATCGGTCTCGGGACCCGATGACGAGTGTCTCTTCGTTTTCTGCCCCGAGGACATCGAGCTGGCCTCGAAGATTTTCACCGATTAGCCGGCCGTCAGATCACCCGGGCCAGGGTCAGGACGTCCACCCGTTTTGCTCCGGCCCGGCGCAGGACCCGGACGCATTCTTCGACGGTGGCCCCGGTGGTGAGCACGTCATCCACCAGCAGGACCTGTTTGCCCCCGATGCTCTCCGGGTCGGTCACGGAGAAGGCGTTTTTCACGTTTTGCCGTCGCCGTCGGCGGCTGAGGCCCACCTGGCTGGCCGTGTGGCGAGCTCGGATCAGGGCCCGGGGCTGTACCGTGAGCCCTTCGGGTGCCCCCAGGCGGGGCCAGTCCCGGACCAGGAGATGAGCCTGGTTGAAGCCGCGAGCCCGCATCCGCCGGGCGTGGAGCGGGACCGGAATCACCCGGTCGATCCCGTCGCCGTCCGCCGGCCAGTGGGCTTCAAAGGCCGAAAAGAGCAGCCGGCCCAGGGACCGGGCGATCCCGATCCGCCCCCCGTATTTGACCCCATGGATCAGCGTCCGCAGTGATCCGTCATAAATCCCCACGGCTCGGGCCATGCCAAAGTCGGGCGGGGTTAAGAGGCAGTCGCCGCAGCGATGATGATCGCCGACCGGGCCCCCGAACGGGACTCCGCAGCAATCACAGAAGGGGTCGATGATCGGGGTAAAGTCGTCCATGCACCCGCCGCAGACGACATCCGCCATCTCCCGCCGAAACTCACCCCCCGGATCACGGCTTGACTGGCGTCCCTCAGTCGAGGGGACCGGCCGGAACAGCCGCCCGCAGACGCCGCACCGGACGGGAAAGAGAGCGTCGAGAATCGCCCGGACCAGCCGGCGGCCCCCGGCGATGCCGATCCCGCCATCGCGGGACGAGCCCCGTGACGTTGCCGTGTTGTCTTTCATATCAAAACACTTTACAATGGGAACGGATTTCGCGCAAGGGTGACCATGGAGAGCGGATCTGGACCTTGGAAGTGATTTCACCGGAAAGGAGCCGGGGAGATGGCGGGCGGCAGAATCCTGATCATAGATGATTCGGCATCGATAGTTCAGCATATCCGGGAGATCCTGGAGGCGGATCACGAGCTGATCACGGCGGACAGCGGGGAAGGGGGGTTGGAGATCATCGATGGTTTCCGCCCGGACCTGGTGCTCCTGGACGTGATGATGGGCGGGATGGACGGCTATGCGACCTGTCGCCGGATTCGCCGGCGGCCTGGCCTCGGGTTTGTCAAGATCATCATGATTTCGAGCCACACCGGGCTCGAGGAGCGCCTGAAGGGCTACGATGCCGGGGCGGATGACTACCTGGGCAAGCCCTTCCGGCCCGAGGAGCTTCAGGCCAAGGTCAGGGTCTTTCTCCGGCTCAAGGCGGCGGAGGACGAGCTTCAGGCCCTGAACGATCAGCTCAACGAGCAGGTCCGGATCCGGAGCGAGCAACTGATCCAGTCCGAGAAGCTGGCGGCCGTCGGCCGCTATGCCGCCGGGATCGTCCACAACCTGAACAACCCGCTCCAGGCGATCATGGGCAATGCCGAGCTGTTGGCCATGCGCCAGCCCGACGACCGCCAGATCATGAGCCTCCGGAAGGCCGCCGCCCAGATGAAACGGATTATCGGCTCGATCCTCAGCACCGGCGACCTGGCTGATGCCCCCGGCGTGACGACGGTGGACATCAACGAGGTGATCACCCATCAGTTGGAGTTTTTCAAGGCCCACCGGTTTTTCAAGCACAAGGTGGAGGCTCGGCTAGACCTCGCCCCGCTGCCTCCCTATCCGGGCGTTGCCATCCATTTCAGCCAGTGCATGGGCAATCTGATCAAAAACGCCATCGAGGCCATGTATGACGAGCCGCCTCGGGTGCTCTCCATTCAGACCGCCCGGATGGACAAGGCGATCCTGATCCGGGTGGCCGACACCGGTCACGGGATCTCCGAGGACCAGCTCGATCGGATATTTCACCCCTTTTTCACCACCAAGCCGCTGACGGCCGACGACGGCCGGCCCACCGGCACCGGCCTGGGTTTGGCTTACACCCGGGAGATGATCGAATCCTATGGCGGCGTCATCCGGGTCGATCCCGCCGCCGAGCGGGGGACCGTCTTCTCAGTCCGCCTGCCGCTGCCGGTCGGGTGATGACCCCATCCGGTCTTATGGTCCCGGCACGGCGGCCTGTCCGGCTGGCATCGCGCCATGAGTGAGTGGGACCGGATTGTCGAGACCTACCGGGGGGAGGCCGACGGCCTCCTGGATGAGATCGAGCGGTGTCTTCTTGATCTGGAGTCCGGCCCGGAAGACCCGGAGCGGGTGGGGCGGCTCTTCCGGGCTTTCCATACTCTGAAGGGCGGCGGCGCCATGTTCGGGTTCGAGGCGGTGGCCGAGTTCGTCCACGAGGTGGAGACCACCCTGGATGCCGTCCGGCGGAGGGAGACCCCGCTGACACCCGAAATAGTGGACCTTCTCCTGGCGGCCCGGGACCGGACCAAGGCGATCTTTGACGAGGTTGGAGGTCGGCAGCCGCCCGATCCGGCCGCCGGCGAGCGGATTCTGACGGCCCTGCGCGCGGCGGCGTCCACTGAGGCGATCGGTGAGCCGCCGGCCGGCCCGCCCGAGCCGGAAGCGGACGCCGGCCATGTCAGCGGTGCGGTCTCTGATGAGCCCATTCCGGATCGGCCCTCGCCCCGGATGGAGACCGATGTTCGGGTGGACCCCCGCAAGCTCGATGCGCTCATGGACCTCGCCGGCGAGCTGGTGGTCACCCAGGCCCACATCAGCAGCCGGGTCTGGTCGGCCGAGACGGAT
>CAYNGG010000447.1:0-3487 GCA_964396575.1 uncultured Desulfobacteraceae bacterium
AGCCCTGAAGGGGCGACATATTTCGCTTGAATAAATTTTGGAACCATTGTTGCACAGCTCACGATTCACACTTCACAATCCTATTTTACAAGCGGGAGACCCATGACCGAAAACCGTTCCGATTTCGTCCACCTGCACGTCCATACCCAATACAGCCTGCTCGACGGGGCCATCCGCATCGATCCGCTCATCAAGCGGGTTCGGGAGATGGGCATGGGGTCCGTGGCCATCACCGACCACGGGACCATGTTCGGCGCGGTGGAGTTTTATGAAAAGGCTCACAAGGCCGGTTTGAAGCCGATCATCGGGTGCGAGTGTTATCTGGCCCCGCGCCGGCTTACCGACAAGACCCCCGAAGACGGAAAGAACCTTTCCCACCTGGTCCTTTTGGCCGAGACCCAGGAGGGCTACCGGAACCTCTGCCGGCTGGCCACCATTGCCCAGTTGGAGGGGTTCTACTACAAGCCGCGGATCGACAAGGAGGTTCTCCAGGCCCACGGCGCGGGGCTTATCGCCCTGTCGGCCTGTCTCCACGGGGAGATCCCCCGCCTGATCACGGCCGGCCGTCAGGAAGCGGCCGACGAGGCGGCCCGGTTCTACCAGTCGATTTTCGGCGAGGCCGGCTTCTTTCTGGAGGTCCAGAACAACGGGATCGAGGAGCAGACCGCCGTCAACGAGGCCCTCCGGGAGATGAGCGGACGGCTTTCCATTCCGCTGGTGGCCAGCAACGACTGCCATTATCTCGACAAAGCCGACGTCCGGGCCCACGACGTGCTCCTCTGCATCCAGACCGGCAAGACCCTCCAGGACGCCGACCGGTTCCGGTTCGGGACCGATCAGCTCTACTTCAAGTCTCCCGAGGAGATGTACGCCGACTTTGCCGACTACCCCGGGGCCCTGGCCAACACGGCCGCTATCGCCGAACGCTGCCAGGTCGAGTTCGACTTCAACACCTACCACTTTCCCAAGTTCGAAACCGAAAACGACCGGCCGGTGGACGAGGTCTTCGAGGAAAAGGTCCGGGAGGGATACGCCCGAATCATGGATCGGGTCCGGGAGAAGCATCCGGACGTGGACGCGACCCGTTACGAAGAACGGCTCGACTACGAGATCGGGGTCATCCGGAACATGGGGTTTTGCGGCTACTTTCTCATCGTGGCCGACTTCATCGAGCATGCCAAGTCCAATGACGTCCCGGTGGGGCCGGGTCGCGGGTCGGCCGCCGGGAGCCTGGTGGCCTATTCCCTCGGGATCACCGACCTCGACCCCCTCGAGCACGGGCTGATTTTCGAACGGTTTTTAAACCCCGCCCGGATCAGTATGCCGGATATCGACGTCGATTTCTGTATCAACGGTCGGGAACGGGTTTTCAAGTACGTGGTGGACCGCTACGGGGGCGGGGACTATGTGGCCCAGATCATCACCTTTGGAAAGCTCAAGACCCGGGCGGTGATCCGGGACGTGGGCCGGGCTCTGGACATCCCTCTCCGGGAGGTGGACGCCATCGCCAAGATGGTCCCGGACGTCCTCAACATCAGCCTGGACGACGCCCTCAAGCAGGAGCCCAAGCTTCAGGAGATGGCCCGGACCCGGCCGGAGATCGACGAGCTGATCAACATCGCCCGGACCCTGGAGGGGCTGCCTCGGCACGCATCCACCCACGCGGCCGGAGTCGTCATCGGCGACCGCCCCCTGGTGGATTACATGCCCCTCTACCGAGGAAAAAAGGGGGAGGTGGTGACCCAGCTCGACATGAAGCGGGTGGAGCAGATCGGGTTGGTGAAATTCGACTTCCTCGGCCTCCGGAACCTCACCGTCATCGACAACACCTTGAAGCTCATCGAGTCCGGGGGCGGGACCCCGCCGGACCTTTCGACCCTCGACCTCGAGGACCCGGCCACCTATCGGCTCCTGTCGGCCGGGGACACCACCGGCGTCTTCCAACTGGAAAGCTCGGGGATGAAGGACCTCCTGGTCCGGATGAAGCCGGCCTGCTTTGACGACGTCATCGCCCTGGTGGCCCTCTACCGCCCCGGTCCGCTGGACAGCGGGATGGTGGACGATTTTGTTGAGCGGAAACACGGCCGGAAGCAGGTGGAGTACCTCATCGACGAGCTGGCCCCGATTCTCCAGAACACTTACGGGGTCATCGTCTATCAGGAGCAGGTGATGAAGATCGCCGGAGCCCTGGCATCCTACTCGATGGCCGAAGCCGACGGCCTCCGGAAGGCCATGGGCAAGAAGATCGCATCCATCATGGCCGAGCACCGGGACCGGTTTATCAAGGGGGCCGAAGAAAACGGGATCTCCAGGGACAATGCCCGCCGGATTTTCGACCTGATGGAAAAGTTCGGCGGCTATGGTTTCAACAAGTCCCACAGCGCGGCCTATGCCCTCATCGCCTACCAGACCGCCTATCTCAAGGCCCACTACCCGGTGGAGCTGATGGCTTCCCTGCTCACCTCCGAGATGCACTCCATTGACGGGGTGGTCAAGTTTATCGCCGAGTGCCGGTCCCACGACATCCCGGTCCTTCCGCCGGACATCAACGAGAGCTACAAGGTCTTCACCGTCACCGACGAGGGAATCCGGTTCGGCCTGGTGGCGGTCAAAAACGTCGGGGAAGGGGCCATCGAGGCGATCATCGAGGAACGGGGGGACCGGCCTTACGAATCGATCTTCGACTTCTGCGAGCGGGTGGATTTCAAAAAGGTCAACAAACGGGTCCTTGATAGCCTGATCCGCTGCGGGGCCTTCGACTCCACCAAGGCCCGCCGGTCCCAGATGCTCGCGGTCCTGGAGGAGGCTCTCGATTACGGGGCCCGGGCCCAGAAAGAGCGGACCGACCCTCAGCTCGGCCTTTTCGACATCGCCGAAGCGGCCCAGCCGCTCAACCCGCCATCCCTGCCCCGGTTGGCGGAGCTCGAGGAGCACGAGCTCCTGACCATGGAAAAGGAGGCCCTCGGGTTTTACATCACCGGCCACCCTCTGGGGAAGCACGAGGAGCTCCTCAAGCGGTTTTCGGACACCGACACCCAGCGGCTCAAGGAGAAATCCGACGGAGAGATCGTTCGGGTGGGCGGGATCATCACGGCGGTCAAGACCATCCGGACCAAGCGGGGTGATCCCATGGCCTTTGTGACGCTGGAGGACCTGCGGGGGACCCTGGAGGTGACGGTCTTCTCGTCGCTCTACGAGGAGGTGGAGCAACTCCTCACCGACGACCGCCCGGTCCTCGTGGCCGGTCAGCTCCAGCTCGAGGAAAACACGGTCAAGCTCCTGGCCGATCGGCTCATCCCGCTGGACCGGGCCGAGGAGGTCTGGACCGGCACCGTCCATTTCACCCTGGACATCACCCGGACCGATGAGGAAAAGCTGGCCCGGCTCAAGGAAATCCTGAGCCGCCACGCCGGGGACTGCCCCGCCTTTATCCACCTGCTCGAGCCGGGCCGGAGCCGAACCCGGATCGCGGTTTCCGACGCCCTCC
>CAYNGG010000448.1:0-3474 GCA_964396575.1 uncultured Desulfobacteraceae bacterium
CCTCAGTCCTCAAGCCTGACCCGCCGATGGAGCGGGAATTGGTTTTGCGGAAAGCTTCTGCACGGTGCATGCCGGCCGTCGGAAGCTTTTTATTCAAAAGGCCACGTTGCGGCGTGGGCCGAAAGGAGTAAGACATGGCTCAGAAGTCGCTCAATGTCGCGGTTGTCGGCGCCACGGGCGCCGTGGGCAACCAGATGATTACTTGCCTGGAGGAACGGGAATTCCCCCTGGCCTCGCTCCGGCTCCTGGCATCCAGCCGGTCGGCCGGACGGCGGCTCCGGTTTCGGGGAGATGAGCTGCCCGTCGAGGAGCTGACCGAAAGCTCGTTTAAGGGGATCGACATCGCCATCTTTTCAGCCGGCGGCGGCACCAGCGAGCGGTTTGCGCCGGTGGCCGCCGAGAGCGGATGCGTGGTGGTGGACAACTCCAGCGCCTGGCGGATGGACCCGGATGTGCCTCTGGTGGTGCCGGAGGTCAATCCCCACGCGGTGGCGGGTTATTCCAAAAAGGGGATCATCGCCAACCCCAACTGCTCCACCATCCAGATGGTGGTGGCCCTCAACCCCATCTACCGGCAATTCGGGATCAAGCGGATCGTCGTATCCACCTATCAGGCCGTCTCCGGCACCGGAAAAAAGGCCATTGACGAGCTGCTCGATCAGACCCGCGCGATGATTAACTTCCTGGATTACAAGCAGGAAGTTTATCCCCATCGAATCGCCTTCAACTGCCTGCCCCACATCGACCGGTTCGGGGAGAACGGGTACACCAAAGAAGAGATGAAGATGGTCAACGAAACCCGGAAGATCCTGGAGGACGAGGCCATCGCCGTGACGGCCACCACCGTCCGGGTCCCGGTCTTTTATGGCCATTCGGAGGCGGTCAACGTCGAGACCCGATCGCCGGTCACGGCGGCGGCGGTCCGGGACCTCTTGCGGGAGTCGCCGGGGGTCCGGGTGGTGGATGATCCCGAAAACAACGGCTATCCGACCGCTCTTGACGCGGCGGGACAAGACCTCACCCTGGTGGGCCGGATTCGAAAGGACATCTCCATGGAAAACGGGGTGGACCTGTGGATTGTCGCCGACAACATTCGCAAGGGGGCGGCCACCAACGCGATCCAGATCGCCGATCTCCTTGCCCGGGATTACCTGTAACCGCCGGAGTCTGTTGGGATGGCCCATCCCCCGGCGCCTCCAAATTGAGGAGTGAATTGTGAGTATGGAGCGTGTACCGATTACCCAGAACGGGTATGATGCTCTTCGGAAAGAGCTGACCCATTTAAAGTCCGTGGCTCGCCCCGAAAACATCCGGGCCATCGAAGAAGCCCGGGCCCACGGAGACCTCTCCGAAAACGCCGAGTTCGAGGCGGCCAAGGACCGCCAGGGCTTTCTGGAGGGCCGGATTAACGAGCTGGAGTATAAGCTCGCCAGCGCCGACGTCATCGACCCGGAAAAACTCTCTAAAGACCGCGCGGTCTTCGGTTGCACCGTGGTTCTGGAGAATATCGACACCGGGGAGGATGTCTCCTACCAGCTTGTGGGACCGGACGAGTCGAGCATCGAGTCGGGGCGGATCTCGGTCTCTTCGCCCCTGGGCCGGGCGATTCTTGGCAAGAAGCCCGGTGACGAGGTGATCCTTCAGGCTCCGGGCGGCAAACGCTGCTACGAGCTGGTGGAGATTCAGTAATTCCCGGCTTCGGTGGTCCCGCCTGGGCGGGATCGCGTTGACCGCATAACATCGACGAGGAGAAAAGCGTGGCGCGTATCACAGTGGAAGACTGTCTGGAGCAGGTCCCCAACCGGTTCCTGCTGGTCCACATGGTGGCCTGGCGGGTCCGGCAGATCCGGGAAGGCTCGGAATATCTGGTCAGCTCACCGAAAAACGAGGATATTGTCGTCTCCCTCCGGGAGATTGCGGCGGGAAAGGTCAAGCTCAAAGCGGCGATGGATTGAGATGGGCGGATCTCGCGTTCGGGCCCTGAACCGGTGTGTGGGCAAGGCCATCCACACCTACCGGATGATCGAGGATGGCGACCGCATCGCGGTGGGGCTGTCCGGCGGAAAGGACAGCCTCACTCTCATGTGGATGCTCCACGAGCGCCTCTCGCGGATTCCGATCCGGTATGACCTGGTGGCCGTTTATGTGGATCCGGGGTTTCCCGGCGGATTTGCCGGAGACCTCGCCCGGTACGCCCGGGACCAGGGATATGCCCTCTGGGTGGATCTCACCGACCACGGGGTCCGCGCCCATGGCCCGGAAAATCGGGAGAACCCCTGCTTTCTGTGTGCCCGGCTGCGTCGAAAGCGGCTCTTTGAGATCGCCGACGCCCTGGGGTGCAACAAGCTGGCATTAGGCCATCACCAGGACGATTTCATCGAGACCTTTTTTATCAATGTCTGTTACGCCGGTGAGATCAGCACCATGCGCCCCCACCAGTCTTTTTTCGGCGGGAAGCTCACCGTGATCCGCCCACTGGTCTTTGCCGGCGAGGAGCTCATCCGGCGATCCGCCCGGTTGGCGGGGCTCCCCCAATACGACAATCCCTGTCCCAGCGCCCGGACCTCCAAGCGAAGCGAGATCAAGTCGATGTTACGAACCCTCTACCGCGGCAATCGCAAAATCCGGGGAAACGTCTTCCGGGCCCTGGGCCACGTGAAGCCGGAGTACCTGTTAATCCCCAATCCCCCCCAGAAGCCATGATCGATATCCAGAGCCAGCCGGACTACCGCAATCTGCCCATCGACAAGGTCGGCATTAAGAACCTTCGCTATCCCATCACCGTCCTCGACCGGGAAAACGGCACCCAGCACACGGTGGCCCTCATCAACATGTTCGTCGATCTGCCCGAAAACTACAAGGGCACTCACATGAGCCGCTTCGTCGAGATGCTCCACCTGTTCCGTCAGGAGGTCTCCCTGAAGAAGTTCTCCGTGATCCTGAAGCAGATGAAGGCCCACCTGGACGCCGCCTCCGCCCACATCGAGGTCACTTTCCCCTATTTCATCGAGAAAAAGGCCCCGGTGAGTGAGGCCCCCGGCCTGATGGACTACACCTGCCGGCTCATCGGCTCCAGTGATCCGGCCGGACGGGTGGACCTCGTCTCCGAAGTGGTGGTCCCCATCTCCTCCGTCTGCCCCTGCTCAAAGGAGATCAGCGAAGTGGGGGCCCACAACCAGCGAGGGGAAGTCCGCTTGAGCGTCCGGTTCAAGAAGTTTATCTGGATGGAGGACCTGATCAGGCTAGTGGAGCAGTCGGCATCCTGCGACGTCTATTCCATTCTCAAACGAGTGGATGAAAAATGGGTCACCGAGCGGGGATTTAAAAATCCCAAGTTCGTGGAAGACATCGTCCGGGATGTGGCCACCCGCCTGAAACGCGACGACAACATCACCTGGTTTGCCGTCAGCGCCGAAAACTTCGAATCGATCCACAACCACAGCGCCTACGCCTACATTATAGGTGATAGGTGAT
>CAYNGG010000449.1:0-3471 GCA_964396575.1 uncultured Desulfobacteraceae bacterium
ACTGGACCGGCTCGGACGGTTTCGGGGCCTTGGCCCCGGTCTTTTCCATCCGGAGGAGCCGGGCCTCGATGTCGGCCAGAAAGGGGGACCGGTGCCGGGCGAGGGTTTTGCCGTAGATGGTCCGCCGTTTCGCCCAGCTCAGGTAGAGCTGTTCCTCGGCCCGGGTCATCCCCACGTAAAAGAGCCGGCGCTCTTCGGCCTCGTCAACCGGGTCGGCTTCCGACCGGCGGTAGGGGATCAGCCCGTCCTCGCAGCCGGTGATGAAGACCACGGGAAACTCGAGGCCCTTTGCCGCGTGGAGGCTCATCAGGGAGACTCGCTGGGACTGGTTCGCCGCCGCGTCGGGGTCGGTCTGGAGGGCCAGGGCGTCGAGAAAGGCGCCGGTGTCGGTCCGGAAGGGCGCGGCCAGGTCGGTCAGGCGGCGGAAGGTCTCGGCCCGCCGGGCGTCGTCGGCGATGGGGGCGGTCAACCCCGCTTTTTGGCGGGACTCGGCGATCCGCGTCAATTGATCGGGGACCGGCAGTGATCCCAGGTCTCCGGCCAGGTCCCGGAGGGGCGTCAGGATGGGGTCGAGGGCCGTGGTGCCGAGGTCGATCTCCAGGGTGATCCGGGAGGCCGGGTGAATCCCGCCCGCGTTTTGGCGGAGCTTTGCCAGGGTCTTCCGGTCGATCCCGGAGTCCGGGCCGGCGAGGGTTTCGAGGTCTCGCCATCGCCCCCGGCCCGCCATCAGACGGAGCGCGGCGAGGATTTCGGCGATCCCGGCCCCGTCGAAGACCGCCGACCGCCGGGCGATCTCGACCGGGATGCCGGCCCCCGTCAGGACCTCGGCGATCACCTCACCCTGGGCATGAGTCCGGTAGAAAACCGCGAAATCCCCGAAGGCCCGGTCGGCCTCCGTGCCGTCGAGGTCGATCGTGCCGAAGTCCATCGAATGGAACCCGGTCCCGCCCACCATCCGTTCGATGATCCGCCCGACCGCCACGGCCTCGGCTTTGGCGCTGGACAGCTCTAATACGCCGAGGGTCTCGATTCCCGGTATTCCCGAGTAGATCCGGGCCGCTCCGGGATCGTTGACCGACTTCCGGATCACCTGGTGGGAGGCCGACAGGATCGTCTCGGCGGACCGGTAGCTCCGGGTCAGCCGGACCGTCCGTCGGCCGGGAAAGTCTGTTTCAAACCGGTCGAAAAACCGGACATCCGAGCCCCGGAAGCCGTAGATGGCCTGGTCCGGGTCCCCGATAACGCAGAGGCTCCCGGCCGGTCCGGCCAGCCCCTGGATCAGGCGGTACTGGGCTCCGTTTAAATCCTGATATTCGTCCACGAAGAGGTGCCGGTAGCGGCGTTGCATCCGGTCCCGGAAGCCGGGATCGTCTTCAAGTCTCCGGACGATCGCCGCGATCAGGTCCTCGAAGTCCACGCCCCCCTCCTCTTCCAGGGATTCCTGATAGGCGCGATAGATATCGGCCAGGACCACGCCATGGGTGGCGGCGGGGTCGGCAGACGGGGCGGCGATTTCGGAGAGATCGTCGTCGGGGGTCAAGAGGCGTTGTTTGGCGGCGGCGATCCAGTTGGCGGCGGCTTCGGCCCGGATCGGGGACGGATTGGGGGCCACCTTTTTTACTGCCTCACGGATGAGGGCCAACCGGACATCATCGTCGATAACGGTCGGTGCCGGGGAAAGGATCTCCCGGAGCGTCTGGAGGCAGAAAGCGTGGAAGGTCCCCACGAATGGCAGCGGCGATCCGGGGAGAAGGGCGGCCAGCCGGTCGCGCATCTCCCGGCCGGCCTTGTTGGTGAAGGTCACCGCGAGGATCTCATCCGGCGCGACCCGCTCTCTCCGGATGAGCCAGGCGATCCGCCGGGTGAGGGTCAGGGTCTTGCCGGCCCCCGGCCCGGCGATGATGATGAGCGGCCCGCCGGTGTGAGTGACCGCCGACCGCTGGTCCGGGTTGAGCCCGTCTAAGAGGTCGTCGTCCGCCGGGGCATCAGCCGGCGGCGGGGCTTCGGCGACCGATGCCGGGGGTGGTCCGGGGTCCGACGCCGGTTCGGGGAAAAGCCGGGGGACGGGGGCCGCCGTCCGGGCCGGCGCTTTCCGGGGTTTCCGGGCCGGGCCTGGTCCGGCAAAGAGGGTCTGCTGGCCCCGGAGCGCGTCCATCTCGGCCGGGTCGAAGAGGGTGATCCGGCCGTACTCGCCGTCGTAGCCGGGGGAGAGGTGGACCTCCTCGTCACGCATCCGGCGGATTGCCTCGCCGAGCAACGGGACCCCGGCCCGGTCGATCTCGTCGATGGGAAGCTGAAGGAGGATCGTCATCTCCGGCCCGAGGGCTTCCAGAAGCCCATGGTAGTGGGTCGTGACCTTCTTCGACTTGGGGCCGACCCCGAGGAGCTCCGAGAGGATCTCCGGGAGGGGGATGATGTGGCGGCAGGGCAGGGCGGTCTCGGGGCGGGTTCCGGCGGGCCGGTCGGCGAGGACTTCCACCCGGTTCAAGACGCCCACCGTCACCGGCTTTCCGCATTCGGGGCAGATCCCGTCCCGGGCCAGGGTTTCGGCCGGATGAAGGCGGACCCCGCACTTCCGGTGGCCGTCGTAGTGGTACTTTCCCTCTTCGGGATAGAGGTCCAGGGTCCCGAGGCTCCGGGCCGGGTTTCGGTCCTTGAGGGCCGATTTAAGGGATGGGTAATCGAGGTCGGTGTCGAACCGGTTGGCGTTCCGGCCCAGGGTGTAGGGGGAATGGGCGTCGGAGTTGGAGACGAGGGTAAACCGGTCCAGCTCGCTCACCCGCCAGTTCATGGGCGGGTCCGAAGAAAGGCCGGTCTCGACGGCGAAGATCTCGCCGGTCAGGTCCTCGAAGCAGTCCGAGACGGCGTCAAATCCCGATTTCGAGCCGAGGACGGAAAACCACGGGGTCCAGATGTGGGCCGGGATCAGGGAGGCCTCGGGCTGGATTTCTAAAAGTATTTCGAGGAGGTTCCGGGCGTCGAGCCCCAGGATGGGGCGGCCGTCGGAGCGGATGTTGCCGATCCCGTCCAGGCGGGCGTTAAAGGCCCGGGTCGAGGTCAGATCCGGGAGGAGAATCACCTGGTGGTTTTTCCGGGTCCGCCCGTCCTTTTTGTAGATGTTGCTGATCTCGCCCTGGAGAATAAACCGGACCGGTCCCCGGCAGGACGGCGGGACGGTCTCGGCCACGGCGGCATCGATCTCGGGCCGGAGCCGGAAGAAGCCCGGCTCGGCCGGGACGAGCTTCTCCCCGATCTCTTCAACCCAAACCGGGTGGGTGCAATCCCCGGTGCCCACCAGCGTGATCCCCTCCATCCGGGCGGCGGCGGCGAGGTGCTCGAGGTCGAGGGTCTTGGCCGTGGCCCGGGAATACTTCGAATGTACGTGGAGGTCGGCGATCCATTCCATGGGTGTCGGTTCCTTTCAATCCTCACGATGGTCCCGAATCTGATCCGTCCCTGGGAGCGCGGGCG
>CAYNGG010000450.1:0-3470 GCA_964396575.1 uncultured Desulfobacteraceae bacterium
TTAAAAACCCGAGGTCTCCGTTTCCGAGAGTTGACACGGCCCCCGCTTTTCGATATCCATCGCTTGATGGCAACTTTTTATGGCTCATCGGGAGGGCAGCTATGGCAGGCATCAACAAAGTGATTTTGATCGGACATTTGGGACACGACCCCGAAGTGCGGTACACCCAGGAGGGGACCGCCGTGGGCAACTTCCGGATCGCCACATCCGAGTATTGGACGGACCGGACATCCGGCGAGCGCCGGGAGCGGACCGAATGGCACCGGATCGTCGTTTTCGGCCGGATGGCGGAAAACTGCGGCAAGTATCTTTCCAAGGGCCGGCAGGTCTATGTGGAAGGACGGCTTCAGACCCGGGAGTGGGAGGACAAAGAGGGCAACCGGCGGTGGACCACGGAAGTCGTCGCGTTAAACGTCCAGTTCCTCGGCGGGCGGGATGATTCCGGCCCGGGACGGTCGGGACCGCCCCCGGATGATTACTCCGACTATCCCGAAGCCAGAGGCGGCGGTGGCGGCGGTGGCGGCGGGTATGATGGCCCGTCCGGGGGCGGCGGATACGCTCCCCAGGGGCGGCCTCAGCGACCGGAACGGCCCGCGCCTTCAGGCCCGCCGAGCGGCGGCGGGGGGTATAGCGGACCGGATCGCTCCGCGCCGTCCAGCCAATCCGGCGGCGGGGGGTATGCCGAACCGGATCGCTCCGCGCCGTCCGGCCAGTCGGACGGCGGTGGATATAACAAACCCGACCATACCGCTTCGGGCGGCAATGACGATTACGCCGACGGGGGCTCGCCCCCTTCGGACGGACCTGATGACGACGACATCCCCTTTTAACCGACGTTCCGTATAAATTATGAAAATCTACCAATATCCTTCTTCAGCGGCCCAGGAGCGGCTGGATGCTATTATCCACCGCGGTATCGAGCACAACCCGGACGATGTGGCCCGCGTGGCCCAAATCATTTCCGATGTCAAGGATGAGGGTGACGAGGCCCTGGTGCGCTACACCCGCCAGTTCGACTCCGACGCCCTCACCGTGGCCGACATTCGGGTCCCGCCATCCCAGATCGCCGCGGCGGCGGACATCCCGGACGAGGGCTTTCTCCGGGCCCTGGACCGGTCCGCCCGGCAGATCGAGGCCTTTCACCGGGCCCAGGTCGAGCGGTCCTGGATTCAATCCGACCGGCCGGGAACCCTCCTGGGCCAGCTCGTCCATCCGGTGGACGCCGCCGGCGTTTACGTCCCCGGCGGCCAGGGGGGGCGCACCCCGCTGGTGTCTTCGGTCCTGATGGGGATCATCCCGGCCAAGATCGCCGGGGTCCAAAACGTCTGCATGGTCACTCCGCCCCAGGCGGACGGGACCGTCAACCCCTACCTTCTGGCGGCGGCTCATCGGGCCGGAGCGGATGCCGTGTATCGGGTGGGGGGCGCCTGGTCCATCGCCGCTCTGGCCCACGGCACCGAGACCATCCCGAGGGTCGATGTGATCGTCGGCCCGGGCAACATCTACGTTACCCTGGCCAAGAAGCTGGTCTCCAGCTTCGTCGGCATCGACATGATCGCCGGCCCCAGCGAGATCCTGATCATCGCCGACGAGACGGCAACGCCGGCCTTTGTCGCCGCCGACCTGCTGAGCCAGGCCGAGCACGATGTTCTGGCCTCATCCGTCCTGCTGACCCCATCCCGGATGCAGGCCGACGCCGTGGCCGAAGCCGTGAAGTCCCAGCTTGGAGGGCTCATGCGGCGGGACATCGCCCAGCGGTCCCTGGACCGGTACGGCGCCATTATAGTGGTCCCGGACCTCGACACCGCCTTTACCCTGTCCAACCGGATCGCTCCGGAGCACCTCGAGCTCCAGATCCGCGAGCCCTTCGAGACCGTCGATCGAATCCGGAACGCCGGGGCCGTCTTTTTGGGGCCCCATACCCCGGAGCCGGTGGGCGATTACATGGCCGGTCCTAACCATGTCCTGCCCACCGCCGGGACGGCCCGGTTTTCCTCGGCCCTGTCGGTGAGCCACTTTACCAAAAAGACCAGCCTGGTCCGATACGCCGAATCGACCTTCCGTCAGGAAGCGGGAGACATCATCCGGCTCGCTGAAATCGAGGGGCTCGACGCTCACGCCAACGCCGTTAAAATCCGCCTGACCTCCTGAGCGGCGCTTCCGGAGGAAATCGGCGGGATTTCCCTTGCGGATCAGCGGAAATCATGCTAGACAGGCTGTTTTTATCGGCGATCCGCCGGGCGGTTCCCGCCGGTCCAACCCCAACCACGCATCGATCGACACCGCAATGAAAGCACTTTTGGCCTTAGAAGACGGACGCGCTTTCCCTTGCCGATCCTTTACCGGTCCCGGCGAGACGAGCGGAGAGGTGGTCTTCAACACCAGCATGACCGGCTACCAGGAGGTCCTCACCGACCCATCCTACCGGGGCCAACTGGTCACCATGACCTATCCGCTCATCGGCAATTACGGCGTCAACCCCGAGGATATCGAGTCGGGCCGGGTTCAGGTGGCCGGGTTTCTGGTCCGGGAATACGAGGGCGATTACAGCAACTACCGGGCCACCGGGAGCCTGGCCGACTACCTGAGCGACTCCGGCGTGATGGGGGTTTCCGATCTCGACACCCGGGCCCTGACCCGCCACATCCGGACCGTCGGCGCCATGCGGGCGGTCATTTCGACTCAGGACCTCGACCCTGATTCCCTGTCCCGACGGGCCCGATCCATCCCGGCCATGGCGGGGCGGGACCTTGCCAGCGAGGTCACCACGGCATCGGCCTACCGGTGGATTGACAATGCGCCGGAGCCGATCCCGCCGGAAACTCCGCTCGACCGGAAAATCTGGCGGCATCGGGGGGACCGGCCGGCGGTGGTGGCCTTCGATTACGGCATCAAGTACAACATCCTCCGGAATCTGACGGCCCATGGGCTCGAGGTTCTGGTGGTCCCGGCCGAGACCCGGGCCGAGACGGTCCGGGCCCTCGACCCGGACGGGATCTTTCTGTCCAACGGCCCCGGCGACCCCGAGCCGCTGACCGGGGCGGTGGCGACCATCCGGGCGCTTCTGGATTTTCGTCCCATCTTCGGGATCTGCCTCGGCCACCAAATCCTGGGATTGGCCCTCGGGGGACAAACGTTTAAGCTGAAATTCGGCCACCGGGGGGCCAATCAGCCGGTCCACAATCTCAAAACCGGCCGGATCGAGATTACCTCCCAGAACCACGGCTTCTCCGTGGACCTCGAAAGCCTCCAGGACTCCGGCCAGGACGTCGAGATCACCCACATCAACCTGAACGACCGAACCCTGGAGGGGTTCCGCCACCGGAAGATCCCGGCCTTTTCGGTCCAGTATCATCCCGAAGCCTCGCCCGGACCCCATGACGCGGAATACCTGTTTGCCCGGTTCCGGGAGATGATGGCGGGGAGGTAGGGGCGGCCCCGTCTGTCCGACCGATCTGGGCAAAAGATGA
>CAYNGG010000451.1:0-3465 GCA_964396575.1 uncultured Desulfobacteraceae bacterium
CGCGTTGGGGCGCCGGGGTCAATCGATCTCCGCCCCAATAGGGATTGACCCGGCTGCTGGAAGTGGGATAGGATACGTCAGTTTTGAAACCTGAGGCGGGAGACTGAAGATGGCGGATAAGGATGATCGTGAACGGTTCAATCGGCAGTTCTTGCAGCTCTGGATCATCTGGTCCGGGATGATCAGCTCACTGGTGATCTATGTGATCATCTGCCATCTGCTGGAGGACCAGATTCGTGCCGCGGTCATGCCGGAGGGCTTTTCTCTGGACATGTTGAGGAACATCCTGATCGCCTTGTCGGCGGCTGAGCTGGTTCTGATCGGCTATCTGCGCCGCCGGGCCACCGAGGGACCTCGGTCTCGCCGGAAGACCGGAACGGCGCCCCGGCCGGTGATTCACAAGCAGGTTTTCATGACCCGGTACAGCGCCCTGGTCATCTCCACTCTGGCCATTGCCGAAACCATCGGGGTTTACGGGCTTATGCTCTTTCTGCTGGGGGACGGCTACACGACGCTCCACCTGTTTATTGCCGTGTCGGCCGCCGCCATGATCATCTATCGTCCCGGAACGGATGAGCTCAAGCGGTTCGCCGTCCGGCAGCTTTTCAAGTAGCCGGAAGGCGGCCCCTGTCATGAAGCGCGCCTGGATAGCCCCCCTTACCACCCGCCCTTACTTCGTCACCAGTGTCATTTTTCTCGGCATCATCGCCTTTGGCGGTTTGGTGCTCCACTGGCCGGAGGACTACTTTGCCTTTGCGCTGCTCCTCTACCTGATCGTCACTCTGGGTATCCGGCTCGACGACATCTCCCGGCAGATCGGATCGAGCTTCGGCCGGCCGACTCAGATCCGGGAGGAGGATGAGACGCTTGTGGGCCTGTTGATCGAGATCCGGGAAGCTCTGTCGGCCATCGACGCGAGCCTGACCGACATTCGCCAAACCCTGGACCGGTCCATCAACGATGAGGATCGGTCCGATACCGACTCGACGGATGACGCATGAAATCGAAGAAGACCCGATCGTCCCGGCTGTTCGGCAAGAAGAAGATCACCCCCGCTCTGTTGGTGGGACTGCTCATGGGAGTAGCCATCACGGTGCTGGGGTTTTACAGTGCCATTACTTACGAGGAGCTGGGGGGATATTTCGCCGCCGGGGTCGGGGTCTGTTTTACGGTCCTGGTCTATCTGGCTGCCCGTTGACCGTATCCGAAGACGATTTTTAAAATAGGCTATTGACAAGCGAAAAGAGATCGCTTATATATCTTAGTCGGCTTAAGCGGGCATAGCTCAGTTGGTAGAGTACAAGCTTCCCAAGCTTGGTGTCGCGAGTTCGAGTCTCGTTGCCCGCTCCATTTGATTGTCCGCCTTTTATCCGAAGCGCCGATCCGCCGATGGTCGGACCGGCCCAGGACCGAACGCAACAGCGGAGCGTGCCGATGGGTGAAAGATGAAAGCAGGAACTTGAATCAACTCCCATAAGGGATAAAAGGTTGAGTGAGGGATTGCGGAAACGGGCGGAAGCCCGTTTTCGTTTTTTTGAGCGTTACCGCGACGACGGCATGATCCATGAATCATCGACATCAACAGCCGACATCGAGATCCACCCCGACGGGGGGTGACCGGACAGACGGAGCGATCCCCGAGTCCCTGGTCCGGGAGCGGCGGATCGCGGCCGAGGTCTTCGACCTGGCCGATCCCCTGTGCGGGGCGTCGGGCATCGAGCTGGTCCATGTAGAGTACCAGCGGGAGCCCGGCGGACGGGTCATGCGCCTTTATATCGACCGGAGGGATGGCGTGACGGTGGATGACTGCGCCCAGATCAGCCGTGAGGTCGGAGACGTCCTCGACGTTCACCTGGGGGATATCGGCCCCTATCGGCTGGAGGTCTCGTCACCCGGGCCGGATCGTCCCCTGGGCCGCCGAGACGACTTCGAACGGTTCATGGGGCACCTCGCCCGGATTCGGTTGATCCGGCCGAAAGATGGGCAGCGCAGCTTCACCGGCGTCCTTTCGGGCATCTCCAGGGATACGGTCCGCCTGGCGGTCAATCCCCATCCGGGCGTGGTCGAGATCCCCTTTTCGGAGATCCTCCGGGCCCGGCTCGTCAACTATATGGAGAAGACGCAATGCTGATTACGGAGATCAAGCGGGTCATCGACCAGGTCAGCCGGGACAAGGGCATTGAGACCGATGTCCTGATCCAGGCCCTGGAGGAGGCGATTCGATCCGCGGCCCGAAAGAAATTCGGGAATCGGGTGGACATGGAGGTGAAGTTCAATGAGGAGCTGGGGGAGATCGAGGTCTTCCAATTTAAGGATGTGGTCGAAGATGTCACCGATCCCGATACTCAGCTCACCCTTGAGGGTGGGCAGTCCATGGACCCGGACTGTGAGATCGGAGACAGCCTCGGCACCAAAATGGACACCTCAACCTTCGGCCGGATCGCGGCCCAGTCGGCCAAACAGGTCATCATCCAGAAGATGAAGGACGCCGAGCGCGACGCGGTGTACAACAACTTCATCGACCGCAAGGGCGAAATCATTAACGGCATCGTCCAGCGAATCGAGCGGGGCAACACGATCGTCAACCTCGGCCAAACCGAAGGCATCCTTCCTGAGCGGGAGAAGATCCAGAAGGAGAGCTACCGCCGGGGGGACCGGATACGGGCTTACATCCTGGACGTTTATCACGAATCACGGGGGCCTCAGATCACTTTGTCCCGCAGCCACCCGGCCTTTCTGATCAGCCTGTTCAAGACCGAGGTCCCTGAAATCAGCGAGGGGATCGTCAACATCGTCGGGGCTGTCAGGGAATCGGGGAGTCGGGCCAAAATCGCGGTCTCCTCCCAGGATTCGGACATTGATCCGGTGGGGGCCTGCGTGGGGATGAAGGGAAGCCGGGTTCAGAATGTGGTTCAGGAGCTCCGGGGTGAAAAGATTGATATCATCCCCTGGCACGTGGACCCGGCCAAATTCGTCTGCAATGCCCTGGCACCGGCGGAGATCTCCCGGGTGATCATCGACGAGGAGCACCGTTCCATGGAGGTGATCGTCCCCGATGAGTTTCTATCGGTGGCCATCGGCAAGCGGGGGCAGAACGTCCGGTTGGCCTCCAAGCTCACCCGCTGGCGCCTGGACGTCAAGAGCGAATCGCGATACAGCCGCGACATGCGCGACGGCTATGAGTCCCTTGTTGCCATGCCCGATGTGGGCATCAGCCTGGCCGATGCCCTCTACGAGAAGGGGTTTTTCTCCGCCGATGAGCTCAGCCGCGCCACCGTGGATGACCTGCTTCGAGTCCGGGGCATGACGGAGTCGGAAGCCGAAAAACTTATTGAGCTTGCAAAAGATCATGTGCTACATTTGGCCGACGCCGAGTCTCGCCCCCGCGTGGTCGAAGCCCCCGAGCCGGCGCCGATGGAAACGGATCTATCGGCGAGCGACGATGCCGATGCGGTGGAGATGACG
>CAYNGG010000452.1:0-3454 GCA_964396575.1 uncultured Desulfobacteraceae bacterium
CCCCGATGCCATGGCCTTACAAGCCTTCTCCGGGGAGCGGTTGGCGCGGCTCTTCCGGCGATCGCTCCTGGATGCCGCGAAAACCCCGGTTCGGGTCCGCCATTCGGTGACTGGTGACGATGTCCTGCCGACCCTGGATCCCGACGACTCCGACGGCGGTGATGTCAGCACGGAAATGAAGCGACTGGCTTATGACAGCCTGGGCAATCCGGGGATCGCCCAAACCTGCTGGCGGTCCCGGCTGCGGACGGCCCCGGACGATCCCAAGGCGGAGACCTCCCCGTCAGAGGAAACCGGGGAGCCCGGAGAGCCGGAATGCCTGTGGCTCTCTCCCGAATTGAACGCGCCCGTCATGCCGTCGCCGACGGGGGAAGACGCGGACCTGGTGCTCCACGCGCTTCTGCTGCACAACGGGCTGGCCGCCTCATTGCTGGCCGAGCTGCTGCCGCTGTCTCACCCGGCGGTGATCTCGGTCTTGCTGGATCTGGCCGCCCACGGCCTCGTGGAAAGTGTAGAGGGTCACTGGCGGGTCACCGCACTGGGCTATATCCCGGTTCGCGCCCACCTGCGCGGAAGGGACTACCTGACCGCTTAGGCTTGCGGTTAAAGGAGACGATGGAAACCCATTCTGACATTGCCGAAATCTTCAAGACCCTGAGCGGGAGCGCCGTCATGGAGATCGGCGGGATCATCGCCGGGGCCGTCCTTCTGATCCTCGCAAGCGAGCGGACCCTGCCCTGGCTGGCCAACCGGTTACACGGCCGGCACCGCCTCCGGCTCCTCGCGGCCGTGCCCCTGGTGCGGCTGTTGATCACCGCTTGTGCGCTGGTCCTCGTCATCCCACGCCTGGTCGAGCCCACCGTCCAGAACATGGTGGCGGTCCTGGGCGCGGTGGGGCTGGCCATCGGATTCGCCGTAAAGGATTACGTCAGCAGCATTATCGCGGGCATCGTGGCGGTCAACGAGATGTCCTACCGGACGGGCGACTGGGTGACGGTAGGGGGCGTTTACGGGGAGATCACCCGCATCGGCATGCGGGCCCTGGACATCCTGACGCCGGATGACACGGTTGTGGTCATCCCCCACCAGCGGCTCTGGAAAGAGGCCATCCACAACGCCAACGACGGCGGCCCCAACCTGATGTGCGTGGCCGATTTCTATCTCGACCCCGGCCACGACGCGGCCGCTGTCCGGGATTTGTTCCACGACGTGGCCCTGACCAGCCCGTTTCTCCAAGCCGGTCAGCCGATCCGGGTGACCGTCCGGGAGACCCCGCGAGGAACCCATTACCGGTTGAAGGCTTACCCCATCGACCCGCGTCAGCAGTTCCGGTTCGTCACGGACCTGACGGTCCGGGGCAAGGCGGCGCTGATCCGCCGGGGAGTGGCCATGGCCAGACCACAAGCGTGGGATTTGCAATCGTAATCCGGACGGCGAGGCGCAATTTTTCCTTGCATTGAGAGCCCGAATTCGATTGGATGGGGAAGGCGGGAGCCGGAAGCTTATGGGTTTCCGTGGTCCTGAACCCATTTTAAAAAGGAGACCCGACAGTGGGCAAGTACATCATCTACGGCGTGATTCTGCTGATCACCGCCTTTGCGCTGAACTTCTTCAACATCGTCAACATCCCCTGGCTCGATGTCCCGTTCAGTCTGGAAGAAAAGGAAAAGGGCGGAAAAAAAATCCAAGAGGCGGCGGACGAAGCCCTGGGCGACACCCGTTGAAGAGCGGTGGGGACGGCTCAGGCGGCGTCCCGCTCGGTCATGTCCCCGTTTGATCCCGAAGCTCCCCCGGACCCGGCGCTCCGGGACTACGCGGTCCGATACGGGTTGATGGTTGACGGGGTCGTTCACCGGGCCGGGAGCTTCCGATCATCTGGACTCCGCCTGGCCGGGCACCTGTTCCGGCCGGCTGACGGGAGTGCAACCACGTCGGCGGTAGTGGTCCACGGCTACTTCGACCATACGGCCGTGATGGCGCCGCTCATCCATTTTCTTCTCCGGCGAGGGATGCGGGTGGCGGCGTTCGACCTGCCGGGTCACGGGCTGTCCGAGGGGCGGCGGGCCGCCATTGACGATTTCGCCCGGTACGGCGACGCCCTGGCCGACTGGCTGGCGGTCGTCGGGCCGGCCTTAACCCCGCCTTCCAGGGTGGTCCTCATCGGCCACAGCACCGGCGGGGCGGCGATCATCGACTATATCCGCCGATACCCCGACCCGCCCGTTGCCGGGGTGATCCTTGCCGCCCCGCTGGTCCGGCCGGTCCATTGGGCGTTTTCCCGGCGGGCCGCCGGGTTGCTCCACCCCCTGATCGAAACCGTCCCCCGGTTTTTCCGGAAGAGCTCATCCGATCCCGAGTTTCAATCCTTTATCCGGTCCGACCCGCTCCAGCCGCGAAAGATCCCGCTGGTCTGGCTTCGGGCGCTGTCAGGATGGGTCCCGCGGCTCGATGATTGCGCCTGGCCATCGTTGCCGGTCTGGGTTGTTCAGGGAACGGCCGACGGGGTGGTGGACTGGCGGTATAACCTCGATTTTCTGTCGCGGAAGATTCCGGGGATAGAGGTCCGACGGATTCCGGGGGCCCGGCACCATCTGTTCAATGAGCGGGCCGAATTGAGGCGGAAAGCGCTGGAGGCGGTGGCGGAAGGTCTGGAAGAAATGGCCACCGGGCCTGAAAACGGCCCGGTGGCGGGGGATGGGATCAGCGATCCCTGAAGACGAGCCGGCCGCCCATCAGGCCGGCGATGACGGCAAGGGCCAGCGCGGCCAGGTTGATCAGGATGAAAATCCACCGCCCGGCCCCCGGGGTGGTGATCACCTGGGGATCGACCATCCACCAGAGTGACAAAAAGAGGGTGAGGATCGTCACCCCGGCTCCGCAGGCCAGCTTGGTCAGAAAAAGGTCGGTCCGGGCACCCTTGTATTTGTGCCGCCAGCTCATGTAGCCGGTGAAGAGGACCGCCGGCATAGCCAGAAAGACGATGACCGTGTTGCATAAGGCGGCGGTCTCGAGGACCCGGCAGTCGAAAATCAGGGCCAGGACGGCAAATCCCACCGCCACCGGCAGGACGCCGTTGGGGATATGGACGCTGATGGGATGGGCATGGAGACGGTCCAGCCGCTCGCCCAGCCGGCCCTCGGGCTCGTCCACAGCGAGCGGCGAAGCCGGCGGCGGAGGGGCCGAAGGCTCATCGGGGGCCGCGCTGGTGATCGGCTTGGACTCGGGCTCGGGCTCAGCCGGAGCCTCCGCCGGGTCAGTGATCTCCACGAACTGGCTTTTGTCCGCGCCGCAGACCGGACATTTCTCCGGCGGCTCATCGCCGGTGTGGACATAGCCGCAAACCGAACATTGCCATTTCCTCATGATCGCCTCCGTTTATGTCGATTCCCATAAGAAGGGCAGGCACGGGGGCCTGCCCTTGTAAATTGTTAGCATTCCCCGTTTACCAGAATCC
>CAYNGG010000453.1:0-3434 GCA_964396575.1 uncultured Desulfobacteraceae bacterium
CCCCAGCCGAGGGCGTCATCGGGGCGGCTCACCCGAAGGACCACCCAACTGATGATCAGGCCGGCGGACAGGACCATCCATCCCAGCCGGCGGATGCTTCGATCCAGGCGGCGGATCTCCGTCCGGGTTTCCGGGGTCAGGGCCGTCTGGACCGTTGACCGCCCCTCACGGGCCTGCCGGAGCAGGCGGTCGAGCTGAATCGGCAGGCTCAGGGCGGCTTCCCCGAGCCGGGCGAGCTCCCGGCCGCTTTGACGCCAGTCCCCCACCAGGGTCTCCCTGGCATACCGTTCAGCATAGGGCACCGACTTGGCCCAGGGGTCAAAGGCCGGGTCGAGATGTCCGGCCAGCCCCGAAAGAATGCCGATGGCCCGGACCACGAAGAGCATATCGGCCTGGAACTGAAACGGGGCGTCGTAGATCACGTCCCGGTACTCATCCAGAAAGAAGCGGGCCTCGCCGACGGCCAGGTCCCGGAACTGACCCACCCGGGTTCCCCAGAGCCGCCGGAAGAGGGCTTCGTGGACCTCTTCCAGGCGCCGGAGATCGGCGTTCCGAAGGAGAGTCCCGGCGCTGACGAGGGACTGAACGATCCGCCCGGCGTCCCGGGTTCCCACTCCGATGGCATATTCCCGAAGGCTGAACCGGAGCCGCTCGGGGATCTCCACCGCCATCCCGAAATCGACCAGGACCAGCTCGAAGGCTCGCCCGGGCCGCCGGGGGACGGGATCGCCGGGGAGAAACCCGGCCACCCCGGCTTCGCGTTCTTCCGGGGTGGGCAGGGGACGGACAAAGAGGTTGCCGGGGTGAGGGTCCACGTGGACGAAATGGGTTTCAAAGACCTGCCGCATGTAGATCGAGTGGAGCCGGTCGGCCACCTCAGATCGGCGGATGCCGGCCGCGTCCAGGGCCGCTAAATCCGCGATTTTGATGTGGGCGACGTTTTCGAGGGTCAAGGTCCGCCGCCCGGAAAAGGCCCAGTGGACGGCCGGGACCCGGACTCCGGACTGGTCGGCGAAATCGGCGGCGAACCGCTCGATGTTTCGCCCCTCGGCCCGAAGGTCCAGCTCGGCACGGGTGACCGTTGAAAACTCGGCCGCCAGCCAGTCAAGGTCCACCCGGTCCCGGACCCGGCGGTAGAGCTTAAGCCAGGAAAAGGCCGCCCGGATGGCTGAAAGGTCGGTCTCGACGATCCCTTCGATGCCCGGCCGGAGCACCTTAACCACCGCTTCGGCCCCGTCCGGCAGCCGGACCCGGTGAACCTGGGCCAGGGAGGCCGCCCCGGCCGGCGTCCGGAAAAAGGCGGCAAAGAGTTTATCGACCGGTCGGCCCAGGTCCTCGGCCACGGCGGCGGCCACCGCATCAGCCGGAACCGGCGGCACCTCGTCCTGGAGTCCGGCCAGAGCGTCGGTCACCTCCGGCGGGAGGATGTCCACCCGGGTGCTCAGGAACTGGCCGAGCTTGATCAGAACCCCGCCCATGTCCGTGGCCAGAACCCGGTATTGACGGGCCAGGGCCGCCCATCGAGGGGGCGCGGGACTGCGCAGAAACCGGAGGCCGGGGCGGTTCAGCACCACGTCCTGGATCAGGACGTGGAAAAAGACCCGGGCGAAAAATCGCCGAACCCGCCTGTGGCGGGCCGGGTCGATGGCGGGTTCCGGGGAGGGGGCCACGGCTTCAGTAATAGTGCCAGATGGTTTGGTAGTCAGCCGGATCCTCGCCGGCCGCCTTCAAACGACGGAGATACTGGTGGATGGAGACGTCGGTGTAAACATAAGTGTCCACCAGGGAAAGCTTCTTCTCCCAGGGGTGAAACTCGTAAACCCGCCTCCCATCGGGAAGCACGGCGATGATGTCGTGGTGCTGGGAGGCCCGGAGGTAGTTTTTGCCCAGCCGGGGGACGTTGAAGACGATCTCGTCCGTCCGGACCGATCCGGGCATGAGCCGGGCCTCCTCGTGCTGCTCCTGGAGCAGGCGGGCAATGGGGACCCGGTAGTCGTCGGTCTCCTCCTTGCCCTTGGTGTTGAAGGTGTAATAGGGGGTCACTCCCATCAGGCGGAGCTGATGCCGGAGGGCCGCGGTCTCGAATTTCCGCGAGTTGTAGAAGGTGTAAACGAGCTGGTTGTAAATGTCGATGCCGTGTCGCCGGAATTTCTGGACCGCCTCCAGGGCCGTCGGGGTCAGCTCGTAGAGGTGCTCGACGTGGGTCACCACCAGGATTTCCCGCTTGCCGGGGATGTGAAACGGGATGATGGCCCGGACGAGGTCCTCGGTGATCCGCTGGGGGAGGGTGACCGGGGTCCGGGTCCCGATCCGGATTCGCTCGACGTGGGGAATCCTGGACAGACGGGAGAGAATCCCCTCGATCCGGTCGTCGGTCATGAGCAGGGGGTCTCCGCCGGTGACCAGGACCTCATTGATCTCCGGGGTCCCGGCGATCCAGTCGATGGCCCCGTCCAGAGCCTTCCGGGAGATGGCGGCGTCCGGAGCGCAGACGTCGTCGATCTCCCAGTTCCGCTGGCAGTAAACGCAGATCTGAGGGCAGGTGAGGATCGGCTTGAGGATGACGATGTTGGGATACCGCCGGGTAATCCCTTCCACCGGTGAGGTGTCGTGCTCGAGCATGAAATCCATGGACGGGTCCCGCCGGTCCCGGATCTCCTTCATCTTCCGGACGTAAGAGAGCGGCGGGATCACCTGAGCCCGGACCGCCGTGTCCCGCCCCCCGCCCGGCGCTTCGTCCATCAGGGAGAGGTAATAGGGCGTGATCCCGAAGGGAATCCGGTCCGCCCGGGCCAGGGAGACCGCCTCGCGCTCCTCATCGGTCAGGGTCACCAGCCGGCCGAGGGTCTCCGCGTCCCGGATGATGTGAGCCGTGTGCCACCGCCAGCGGTCCCAATCCGCTTCCGACGCCCCGAAGCAGCTCAGAATCCGCGCTTTGTTCTCGCTCCGCCGTTGGATCGCCTCGTCGGTCAGCCCGGATGCGTACCGGTTCATGAACCGGCTCGACCGGCGGGCCATCCGGGAGAGGTCCGTTGACCGGAGCCGGGCCGCCCGGCGGCCTGAGTAGCGGGAAAAGGCCGGCACCTTGTCGGCGTACATCCCGGTTTCCCCGGCGATCCCTTTGAAAAGGTGGGTCAGCTCCGCGTAAAAGCCGGCGTCCGGCGCCGGGCGCCCGCGCAGCGATGGGGCGTGGAGGATTTCGTCGAGGTACCCGAGAAGGCTGAACCCGGCCAGCCGCTCGCTCCGGTTGGCGAGAATGCTCCGAAAGGCGTTGACCGCGTTCCGGGCGAGAATCCATTCCAGCGGCGGGATGGACGGGTCGTCGTCGAACAGGGCGATCAGCCGGTCGGAGAGAAAATACCGGATCTTTCGCCGCTTTTCCTCGAGCCCGTCCGCCGACTGGAGAATCTCCCGGATCTCGGGGACAATGCTCA
>CAYNGG010000454.1:0-3430 GCA_964396575.1 uncultured Desulfobacteraceae bacterium
CCGTTTATAAAGACGTTCGGTGAACCCGCCTTCTTTTTCAAAAGCCTCGGCCTGGACCTCGAGCTGGCGGTCGAGGAGGTAGCTGGCCAAATTCAGAAGCGAAAGCG
Organism: uncultured Desulfobacteraceae bacterium; assembly: GCA_964396575.1. Lineage (GTDB taxonomy): Bacteria > Desulfobacterota > Desulfobacteria > Desulfobacterales > JAABSP01 > CAYNGG01. The sequence continues at coordinate 108 of CAYNGG010000454.1, forward strand.
CGCTGTTTGCCGCAAGGCAGGCGGAGCTCAGGGACTGATACGGTCGATCACCGACAGCAACGGACTGTGACTGAGCAATGTCCGTGCTACTCCGCGCTTTTCCGTGTTTGTCCTTGATTGTCCCCCGTTCTTCTGACACCCAAGCCCGCACATCTCCCAATGTCCGGCACTTTCGCGCCTTGAATCGCATCAGGGGGCCGGACCATTTGCTTCAAGCAAGGGCAAACCCCGATGCCGCAAAAAATCTTCATAATCCAGCCGCAATTCTTCAAGGCTGGCCCGGGCCACGTTGGTCAGTTTCAGCTCGGTCTTTTTTGATGTTCCCGACGCTTTACCGCCTTCCGCGATGTTCTGTACGCCCGACCGTGCCGCCTGCACCATCTGATCCTTTGTCCGGCTGAACCGGTCAACATAGCGGTCGCAAAACCGCACCGTCACATCATAGACAAGCCGCGAAATCTGAAAGCTCTTCAGACTCCGGTAACCGCCATGTTTCGGAATCAGCCCCTCAGATGGTTTTCTTCCCATTCTCCGTCCTTCCTGCTCACGATAACCGTGCAGGGGCAACCCCCGTTTGTTGGTTGAAAAGCTATCGCAGCGTGGTAGCTTTTCAACCAACTATGCAGGGAAATCATGCTTCAATCTGCATTTCCCACGGGGTCACGGGAATCAATTCACCTGCCAGACGTGGACGACGGCGGCGTTTTCCCCCCGGTATCCGCCGAGACCTCTTTCGGTAACAAACAAGCGTCGGGTTGCATCGTCATAGGTCATGCCGCCAACGCCACCGCAGACGTTGTCGCCGGTGAGGAAGAAGTCCGGGGGCTCCCAGATTTCATAGGGGAGGACCTCCCATGGCGAGACGGTGCCCTGAGCGGCGCTTGCCAACTGGTTGGAATCGTAGAATATGATTTGGCGGTAATATGGCCCGCAATGGTAGCCGCGGCTTTCGTTGCAGTAGCGAGCGCATTCGGGGATCGGTGGCTCGACGTCACACTCCGGGTCATCGCCGGTTTCATCGCAGTAATAACAGTTTGTGGTTCCCTTGTGCCCCAGCAAGACGATGGCGTTTTTTTCCTGGGTGCCGATAAAGCTTCCTCCGTCCCAGGAATCGCACATGGAAAAGTTGGGATAGTCGCAGTCAACAGGTGCGCCTCCGACGCCGATGTCCGGGCCGGCGCAGCCGGGGTACTTGACCCGGTAGTAAAGCAAGGGGAGCGCGTCAAGCTCGGTCTCCGCCGACGGGTTGTCCGAGGTCAACGGCATGAAAGCAAACAAGGTGGGCCCCTGGGAGCCACCGGCTGTGGTTACGGAATCACTGCCAACAGGAGTTCCCCGGGAACGTCCGGTGACCAGGATTCTCCCGCCGAGGTATGCATCGGCATACCATGCTGGCACCGTGAACAGAAAATCTCCCATTTTCCGACCATGATAGAGCGGATCGGTCTCCGGACCCACATGGAAAACGCCCCTGGCATCCGTTCCATCAAGGTTTGAAAGCCAGACCGTCGGAAAACTCTTATCGCCATATCCACCTGGATACCATTCATTGAGCGATCCATACATTTTGTCGGAGACCTGGCTGCCTTGACGGGGCATATACTGGATACCCGTGACAAAGGCGTGGGCCGGATGGACCGTCTGAACGAGACCGTCGTCGAAAGTAGTCGGCTCGGTGAGAAAAGATGCTACGGGGAGCGCGGTCCACTCGGCTTCCTGGGCGGGATCGGGAATGGCGACTTCGGCAAAATAGGCGGCGCAATCATCCAATCCTTCGTAGCAGGCTTCCCCGTCTGGGGTACGCAATGCCTCCGACGCGGTGATCAGCAGGGAGCCTTCGCCCCCTGCCCCGTCCGGGTAGTACGACATCCCCCTGGCTCCCCAGTTAAAGTCATCGGGCAATCGAAACGCCCCGAGATAGGTCAAGTCCCCGGGCTGCACCCGATCCCCGCTGCTCCCCGCCGCTCCGGCGACGGTTTGCAGAGCAAAGATCGCTTCGGCCAGTCCCACCTGATCGTCCCCGTTGACCTCGGCGTCGGCGACCACGCCGGACGGCGCCATCCCGGCGCAGACCTGGACGGCCACGATGGCATCGGCAAGAGTGACCTCACCATCCGCGCTGCCGTCGATGTTGCCCGTCACGACGGCTGTCCCGCCCGACGTCCAGCGATTGTAGTAGTAGTTCAGCAGGGGGACGAATTCCGATGTGGCCTTTCGGTGTCCGGTTGAGCTCGGATGGCTGTCACCGCTTGGATAGTAGGCGAAGTCGGACCCGGAGCCCGTTACGTGCGTCACCTGCCCGCCCACAACCCGATGGTGGTTGTCGGGGCCCGTCAAGACGTTGAAATAATCGAACACGGCGACGTTGTTGTGGGAGTAGCCTTGCAGCCAGTCGTTAACCAGCCAGTTGTTGAAGGCCCGTGCATTGGCGGCTCGATCGGATGTGGTTTCGCTTTCGATGAGCGGCGGCGCGGTGATGGCGACAAAGAGCTTGTCCGTCCGGGTTCTGAAATAGGTCAGCAGATCGTTGTAAACCGCCTTGGCGTTGGCCACGGTGTATTGATCGTTGGGCGAAGACAGCGGCGGGTCGTCTGGATTGCCATAAAGGTCGGAGTTGGGGAAACAGGATTTGAAGAGGATGATTTCGTTTTCTCCGCCTGGGTCAGTGGCCATGCGGGACCATGGTCCAAAATATCGCCAATCTCCGGGCGAATAGAGGGTCTGGCCGGTCTCCGTGTAGAGCGCGGCCAGGATCGTTCCGCTGTTGGGGCCGGTGAACCATTCGGGCCAATTGGGGATATCCGTCCGATTCCCGATACCGTCCGGACCCCAGTCATAGTTCGTGGCGCTGACATAGTAGTTGTTGTTCATGAGGGCGGTTCCCAGCCCCCCGGATGGGATATCCGGCGTTTCATCCGCCAGCCAGTTGCCGCCGCAGGAATGGTGGATGAAGATCAGCTTCACGGGCGTCGCCGGCGGGTCCGTCGTCTGCGCGTCCGCCGTTCCCGACAGAATCAGCAGCACGGCGACAAGGACTTTTCCCAGGCAAATAAGTTGACGAATTCGTCTCATGGATGACCTCCTTTTCGATGGGTCTCGGTTTCCCGAAAGCGGCGGCCTCTCCGCCGCCTACCGGCATTCTCCTTCATGGTCAATGCTCACGCCGGCCGCCGCGGCCTCACAGTCGTTGCCGTAGGTCCTCCCCGTCCGGACCGCGGATCGGCTGGTAGAGGTCAAGGAGACCGGGTGCTGATCTTCTTTTGGGCAAGCAATTAAACCGGCCATCGATTTCTCCGGGCCTGAACCCGCCGTTTATAAAGACG
>CAYNGG010000455.1:0-3424 GCA_964396575.1 uncultured Desulfobacteraceae bacterium
CGGAGGCCGTTTTATGGGAGCTCTCGCATCAGATCAAGCTCAAATCTGCTTAAACGTTGCTCTCGCCGAAGCGCCGTTTTTCCGCCCGCCCCCCACAGTAAGCGTGTCCCCATAACTCGTTAAAGTGTTTCAATCCCGTATTCATCCGGTCTCTGATTTTCATTTTCCGCCATACTCCAGCCCCTTATACCTTGGGGAGGTTCGGTGCTCAAGTGCAATTGGGCTTGATTTTTCCGGCCATAACGTGATTGATTGGTTCCGGACCACGCCACCGGCGTGGCTGACCAAGGACCCCGAATCCACGGAGGCAAGCCGCCCGATGTCACGAGCTTTTAAAACGTCCATCCCCATGGCCCGGCGGATCTCCGTCCGGCTGATGGTCATCATCGTAGTCATCCTGGCCATTGGGGTCGGGCTGACCATCGTGTACTACCTTACGTCTCAGAACCTTGCCGTCATCGACAGCCGGGAAACTGCCCTCCAGGAGGAGTCGGAAGTCCTTTACATGGCCATTAAGAACGCCATGCTGGCGGGTGAGGCCCCTCTGGCCGTGGACCTCATCCAATCCATCCGTCAATCGGCCCTGGTCAAGGACATCCGCCTCTATCGGGCGGACGGGGACCTGGCCTTCTCGGACAACCGGACCTTGAAGGCGGTCAACGCGACGATCGGAGAGGATCGATTCCAACCCAAAACCACCTTCATCACCGGGCCGCCGCTCCGGGAGCCGAGGCTCAGGGAGGCCGTTGACCGGGTCATCGACGTCTCCGTCCGCCGGACGGCCGAACCGCCCCGGACCCTGACCATTTACAAGCCCTTGATCAATCAGCCCCGCTGTGCCGGGTGCCATGGCACCGACCACGTGGTTCGAGGTGTGATCCGGGTGTCTTCTTCCCTGGATACCGTTTACGCCCAGACGCTCAAAAACGTCTATGTGGCCGGGGGGATCTACGCGGCGGTGGTGGCGGTTCTCTCGATCCTGATGTTGGCCTTTATCCGCCGGGTTATTATCACTCGGATTCTCGATATCGGGGCGGTAGCCGAGCGGGTGGGGGCGGGCGATTTCAAGACCGAGGTCCGGGTCCGGGGGGCGGACGAGATCTCTCAGCTTGGTCTCCGGATCAACGGGATGATCGAGGGGCTCAATGAGCGGTTCAAGCTCTCTCGATTCGTCTCCCGATCGACCCTGGCTCACATCCAGGGCAGCGATGAGATCGTTCTGGGCGGTGAGAAACGTCGCCTGACGGTCCTGTTCAGCGACATCCGGGGCTTTACCCAATTTTCGGAAGCTCGGGACCCGGAGGCGGTCATCCAGACCCTGAACGAAGTGATGCGCCTTCAGGCTGAGATCGTCAACCAGTTTGACGGCGACATTGACAAGTTCGTGGGCGACGAGCTGATGGCGATTTTCGAAGGGGATGAGATGGTCCAGCGGGCCGCCCGGGCCGCCGAATCCATCCGGAACGCTTTGCAAGCGCGCGCCCGGACCACCGAGACGCCCATTTGCGTGGGGATCGGCATCAATACGGGGGAGATGATTTCCGGGAACATGGGGTCGATGGGGCGGATGGACCGGACCGTGATCGGAGACGCCGTCAATCTGGGCGCCCGGCTCTGCGCGGCGGCCGGCAAGGACGAGATCCTCCTTTCGGAAGAGAGCTACCGGCAGGCGGCTGACCAGGTGATCGCGGACCCTCGGCCACCGATCCATGTGAAGGGAAAGTCCGCCCCGGTGATCGCCTATGCCCTCCGGGAGACCCGAGGATGAGTCGATTGGGGTGCCTGGCCGGAATGGGGCTCTCCCTGACGCTCCTGATCGCGGCGTGTTCGCCGGATGAGACGCCGGCGCCGCCGTTTTCTCTCCCGGACGACTGGCGCCAATGGCGGCAGCCGGTCGAGGGGTTGATCGACACCCCGGTTCCCGGCCATGGCTCGTCCATCCGGCGGATTTTCGCCAATGCCGAGGCGTTTTCGCCCCAGGTGACCCGCTCGGGCGGACGGGTGATCCGGGTGGAGATGCCGGAAGGTGCCACGGTGGTCAAGCAGATCTTTGAGGACCGGGCCGAGGTGGGCCAGGCCCCGGGCCGGCTGTTCATCATGCACAAGGACCCCGACTACCATAAAACTACGGCCGGCTGGCGGTTTTTCATCAAGGAGCCGGACGGCCCGCCCACACCGGTGACATCCAAGTCCTGCCACGGTTGCCACGCCGCGGCCAACGAGCCCCACCCTTACTTCGACAAAAACCCTCACGCCGCCTTTCGGGATTGTCTCTTCGTGCCGTTCCACCGCCCGGCCACTCCGGACCCGGACCCGCTGCCCTGAAAAGGCTCAAGCTCGCGGTTTCTCTTCATCTACCGGGCTGACTCCGAACCTCGATATCTTGTCCCGCGGCGACGGGCCGGCTTTCCGGGGCGTTACCCGAAGGTGAGTTGCCATGGGTGATCCGGCCGTGAGCCCTTTTTTGACCATCGGATAGAGATAGCTGTGGAAGCGTGTTCTGGGGCCGCGAGATGGGGAAAACGGGTATCTGGAAAGAGGCAAAATCATGATGGACGGTCAACTGAAGAGTTTGCCTCAGCTCATTTTCTTGCTTTTCATTTTCATCTTGCCGTTTCTCTATGCGCCCTTTCTAAATGACTTCGCCGACTTTCCCAAACGGGTCGCCGTTCAGCTTGCGGCGTTGGGGATTGTCCTGTCCGCCGGCTTTCGGGCATATCTCGACGGAAGCCTCCGCATAAAGGTATCGGTTCCGGTAATCAGCCTTCTCGCGTTTCTGGGCTGGTCCGCGGTGAGCCTCATCCCCGCTTCATGTCCATCCGCCGGGTCCACTTATCTGTTGCATCTCGCCGCTTGCGGGATCATCGGATGGCATCTTGTTTCGATCATCTCATCCGGATGCCGCGCATACCTGTATTACCGGGTCTTGATCATTTCAATGGGCGCGGTGGCCGGCATCGGATCGCTTCAGTCCCTGTTTTCCATTGACTGGATTCCTCAAGTGGTATCCCCCGCCGCGACCTTTGCCAATCCAAACATCGCGGCCATGTTCGTCGGCCTGATTTTCCCGACGGTCATTCCGCTCTGGGTAGATGAAAGAAAACCGGCCTTTCGGATCGGTCTTGCCGCCATCGCCGTTCTGTCGGGCGTCTATCTCATCATGTCCGCGACACGGGCGGCCTGGCTGGCGGCCGGCATTTCCTCGATGATTGCGTTTCACCTATTGGTTCGAGCTGAGTGTCTATCGCGGTCGGCCACCATGAGAATCCGGCGATTTTGCGGCCTTTCGATTCTCTGCTTTGCGGTTCTATCCTTGAGCTTGATCGTCTTCATGCCGAATTCCGATGGGCTATCCGACCGAATAAAAAACCTGGTCCGGCATCAGGTCCGGGACTCTCAGCTCAAGACCGTCTATTCGGATACC
>CAYNGG010000456.1:0-3424 GCA_964396575.1 uncultured Desulfobacteraceae bacterium
ACCGCCTACCGGTACCGGGGCCAGGCCAATTCCCTGCCCGACCTCCTCCGCCGCCTCGACCCCGAGGAGCGGTTTGTCATGAGCCATGTGGAGCGGGAGACCTACCTGTCCATCCGCACCGGGATGGCCCTGTTCCAGGCGGTGGCCGACCTCCTGGCCGACAAAGTCGGGCTCAAGGCCAAGCTGGTGGCCACGCCCTCGGACCGGCTGGCCACCGACCCCACCCTGGCCAATCTCCGGGGATTCTGCCACGATTTCGCCACTTTTGCCGCTTCCCGGTATGTCTCGAAGCGTCTGGACAGCCTGATCCGGTCCGAAGGGGTGGCCGAAGCCGAGGACCGGGCCGACCTTTCCGATTTGGGCCTCTCCCTCGACTCGACCCAGCCCGACTCGGCCGTAATCCGGCGGCTCATGGCCCCGATCTTCGCCTACCTTCTCCGCCAGGCCGACACCGGGGAGGCCTTCGAAAGCGCCCTGGCCTTCGCCGTCTTCGTCAAGGACGTCTTCGACCGGTACGCGGAGCTGAGCCGGGCCGGGGCCGACGCCTACCCCGAGCTGGTCGGCCATCTCCGGGGCTACACCTTCCGGGTTCTCGACGATTTTCTGATCCTCGAGGGTTACACCGACCAGACCGTCGAGGCCCATCCCGCCGCCATCACCGAGGTCTCTTTCCAGCCCATCGAGGCCCGGGAGATCGTCGGGAACCGCCACGCCAAAACCCGGATCGCCCGCTACGTGGAGCGGCTGGCGCTCTACGACCCGGTTGCCGGGGAGAATCCCATCCTTGAGCTGGGCGGGCTCGCCTGGACCTGCCTCTATGACGGCCTTCCCGGGACCGGGAAGTCTTCCCTGTTCCGCCTGGCCATGACCCGGCTCCGGGACCTGGCCGAGGCGGCCGGGCTCCCCTTTTCGATCTTCACCGTGGACCAGTCCATCAAGGACGAGTTCTACGGCAAGACCGGGAAGATCCTGCTTCAACGCCTCTCGGTGACCCAGGACTCGAAAACCCTCAGCATGGGGGTCTTAGACGACATCGATCTCCTCACCTCCAGCCGGGACGACGCCCAGGGCGCGGACAACGACATCACCAATATCCTGATGCAATACCTCGATGGGGTCTTCACCGTCCGGCGGGGGAACGTCATCAACTTTGCCGCATCCAACAAGCCCACCGGCCTCGACGAAGCCCTCCGGAACCGCTTCAACGACCGGGTGGTCATCGACGGCCCCACCACGGCCGAGGACTTCGCCGACATGGTGGTCATCCTCGGGGGCAAGCTCCTGGACCGGGGCCTCATCAACATCGAGACCGACTACACCCCCTTTGCCACTCAGATCGACCTGGACGCGGCGCCGATCACGGCCCGGCGCGGCGGCGGAGAGGTGGCCGCCTATATGGCTGACCGGTTCGCCGACCGGCGGACCGCCTCTCTCCTCGACTTCGGCCGGTTCATGGCCGACCTCAAGGTTCAGAACCCCCGGATCACCGGGCGGTCGGCCAAGTCGATCCTCGAGGCGATGGAGGCCCGGAGCGCCGACTTCGACGTTCCCCCCGAATGGTTCGAGAATCGGGCGCTGTTCCTGGACCAACCCTATGAGCGGAAGGTGGCCATGCTGGCCGAGCTTTACCGGCCCATCACCCCGGACATCCTCTATCAGGAGGCCCAGCGCTACTTCGACTCCGAGGCCCGGTTCGCCGAGACCGAGGCTGAGGGCCAGATCACCCGGGGCTACAACTCCCGGATGTGGGATCTCGAGGCCCGGCTCCGGTTTTACGAAGCCCAGATGGCCGCCGGGGAGTCCGGAGCCCTGGCCCGGGCCGAGGTCCTGAAAACCCAGATCGCCGAGATGGTCCGGGAGAAGGACGCGGTCATCCGGCGGATTCTGGCCCGGTCCGGCGGAGCGGAGGGATGATCCGAATGCCCTCGGACGGCGCCCCACGCCATGGCGTGGCCGGGGTCGATCTGCCCGCCGTTGAAGTGGCCGGTCTCCCGGAGCGGCTCTACCTGGTGAGCGGAGCCCTGGCGGATAGATACAACCGGGCACTCGACTGGGCCGTGGGGCGGCGGACGGAGCTGACCGAGTTTCACGTGGACCGGCGGGGGGAGTCCCCGGAGATCGAGGCGGAGCTGGGCCGGAACTACCTCCAGGCCGGGATGGCCCACCGCTATGCCATCGTGGTCTCCCCGGACCAGGCCGGAGCCGGGCTCATCCACGAAGAATTCTCCTTCGACCCCCGGGTCCTCGACTTTATCTACGCCCATTACGGCCCCGGCATTGCCGTGGCCACCCGGGTGGACGGGCTCGCCGGTGAGATCGACGACGCGGTCCGGGCCTACACGACCCTCGAGGACCTCCTCCTGATCCACAAAGTCCATCTGGCGCTCCACACCCCGTCGGGCTTTTTGACCCAGGGCCGGCGGCTCCAGTCCCTGGTCGCCCGGCTCCGGGCTGACCCCGAGCTGCTCATCCGGGACGACTCGGCCGTCCCCCGAGAGATTCTCGACCTCGTCCGGGAGGTGGGCGACGTCCGATCCTATAATCTCGGACCGTTGGAAGCCACCCTGGACCTTGACTGCTTCTCGACCCGGCTCTTCAACGGGGTCTTCATCTTCCGGGGCCTCGGCACGCACGAGCCCCTCCCGCCCAAACGGCCGGATGCCACGGCGGATTCCCGTAAAGAAAGGCGCTCATACGCTGATGGGCTCCAGGCTCAATTCGACCAGATCCAGACGCGCCTCACCCGGCCCGAGGCCGACGAGGCGGAGGGTCCGCCCCGGAGCATGGTCATTCACGGCGACTCGGGCCACCAGCCCGCGGACGGCCCGGCCGTCTCCTTCATCCCTCTGGCCGAGCCTGACCGGGTGATCGGCTTTCTGATCCAAAACGGCTTTGCCCAATACGACGAGACCCGGCTGGAGGGGGCCTTGGGCCGCCTGGAGGACGAGGCGCTCCTGGGCCGGGGCCACGACGTGACGGTCATGGACCCGGCCGCCCGGCTCCGAAGCCTCCACGCCGCGCCGGATGCCGTTATGCCGTCAGCCTGGCATCAGCTTCGGGAGATTAAGCGGCGGATGAGCAAGGGCTACCCTTTTGACCGGACCGTCGAGGAGTCCCCCGCCGCGGTCCAGGCCATGCTCGCCACTCCGGCTCCCGGCCGATCCGACCTCGCCGGCGTGGTCTCCCGGCTCCTCACCTGCCTGAACCCGTATCATTACGAGGCCATGGCCCAACACAACCGCCAGGACCTCCGGCGGCTCCTGGAGATGTCCGGCCCGAGCCACCGGGCTTACATCCGGGCGGCCGCGGCCGAATCCCCCCCACCCCAGCGGAGGTCTCCATGACGCCCAATTCTCTCCTGGCCGATGCCCTGATCCATGCCGCCATCGGCCTGATCCTCGCCCTGATCGACTTTTTCTCCAGC
>CAYNGG010000457.1:0-3417 GCA_964396575.1 uncultured Desulfobacteraceae bacterium
CCTCGCTGTTGTACCAGATCCGCTGCTCGACCGTCACCGGGATGGAAAGGGATTGGCCGACGGCCCGGGCCCGGTCGGCAAGCCAGCTCGCCCAGATTCCCTCCAGATACCCGATCACCAGGCGAGCGGTGTTGGCGTCCACGCCGTTGACCACGACGCCGATGTCGGCGCCGCCCGCCGTCCGGATGTTTCGGGAAAAGGTCGAGCGGATGTGGATGATGGCGTCCACCCGGCCTTCGGCCAGGGCCTTTCGGGCATCCCGCACCGTCGGCACCCGGACGGGATCGAAGTAGCGGGACCGGGCAAAGGCGCCGGTGAACCGGTCCGCCTCGGCCCCGCCCCCCTCATCGACGATGGCGATGGGGACGTGCTCGGCATCCAGCGAGACCCCGTAGCCGAAAAGCAACAGGAGCACCACCGGCATGAGAAAGGCGATGGCGATGCTGCTCGGGTCCCGGAAGATCTGGTGAAACTCCTTTCGGACCAGCCCCCGCAGGCGCATGGCTCCCCCGCCCCGAGTCTTCATGACCGCCCTCCGTCGTCGTGCTCGATGAGCGCGATAAAGGCCTCTTCCATGGACTCGATGGCCCGGCCGGATGCGTCGGCGGCCCGCTTCCGGATCTCAGCCGGGGTGCCGAGCGCGAGGATCTCGCCGGCGGCCATGATCGCCATCCGGTCGCAGTATTCGGCCTCGGCCATGAAATGGGTGGTGACGAGGACGGTCACGCCGTGCCGGGCCAGATCGTTGATATGGTGCCAGAACTCCCGGCGGGCCATGGGATCGACCCCGGAGGTGGGCTCGTCGAGAAAGAGGATGTCCGGCTCGTGCATGAGCGCGCAGGCCATGGCCAGCCGCTGCTTGTAGCCCAGGGGCAGGTCTCCGGCGGCCAGATCCGCCCGTTCGGCCAGGTCAAGCCGGGTGAGAGCCCAGTCCATCCGCTCCGCTCGCCGCTTCCCCCGGAGGCCATAGGCGGCCGAGAAAAATCGGAGGTTATGGGTGACGCTCAGGTTGCCGTAGAGGGAAAATTTCTGGGACATGTAACCGATCCGGGCACGGGCCTCGGCCGCGGCCCGCCGGAGGTCCCGGCCGGCCACCGTCAGGTCGCCCTCGGACGCCGGCAACAGGCCGCAGAGCATCCGGAAGGTGGTGGTCTTGCCGGCCCCGTTGGCCCCGAGGAGCCCGAAGATCTCCCCCCGCCCGACGTCAAAGGAGATCCCCTTGACCGCGTAAAAGTCGCCGAAGCGCCGGCTCACCGAATCGACGTGGATCACCGGGCCGTCGTCCGCCCGGCCGTCCTTTTGATCAGCCACCCCGGCCGGCTCGGGGCGCCGGCCGCCGGCGAGCATCGCCACGTACCGGTCCTCGAACCGGGGCTCGACCGGTTCTACCCGGAGGTCATCGACGTCGGGCAAGAGCGACGCCACCCCGCCTTCGGGACCGTCTTCGTCTTCGAGGACCAGGCGGACGACGTCGCCCTGGATGATGGCGTCGGTGACGCCGGGCCGGCCGGCCAACCGGTCCTGGAGGTCCCGCCGGTGGATGCCGGGGGCCGAGACATGGTAGGTCCGCCCTCGTTCCTGGTCCGAGAAATCGGCCGGGAGCCCCTCGCCCAGGAGCTTGCCTTCGTGGAGCAATATCACGGTATCGCACCGCTCGGCCTCGTCGAGATAGGCGGTGCTCAGAAGGACGCTCATTTCGGATTCCGCCACCAGTTGAGCCACGATTTCCCAGAGCTCGCGCCGGGAGACCGGATCAACGCCGACGGTGGGCTCGTCGAGCAACAGGAGCCGGGGCGGATGGACCAGGGTGCAGGCGAGGCCCAGCTTCTGCTTCATCCCGCCGGAGAGCTGGCCGGCCAGCCGGTCGGTGAAATCGCCCAGCTTGGTCATCCGCGTCAGCTCCCGGTATCGATCCGGGCGGTCGGCCCGGGGGACTCCCTGGAGGTCGGCGTAGAGCTCCAGGTTTTCTCCGACGGTCAAATCCTCGTAAAGTCCGAAGCGCTGGGGCATGTAGCCCACCGCCGCCTGGACGGCCAACGGGGACTCGGCCGCGTCCATGTCGAGAACCCGGATGGTCCCGGCGTCGGGCCGGAGCAGACACGCGGCCAGGCGCATGAGGGTGGTCTTCCCGGCTCCGTCCGGACCGATCAGGCCGGTGACCTTACCGGGGGGCACCTCGAGGCTCACCTGGGACAGGGCCTGGACCCGGCGCCCATCCACATCGAAGGCCTTGTCCACTCCCGAGACCTCCAGAACGGCATCGCCGGGTGATTCGTCCGCCGGACCGGTCATTCTTCCGCCGGTCGGGGGGGCGGACCGTCGGCGGAACCGGCCGGAGACTCGCCGTCCGTCGGGATCACCACGGTGGCCGGCATCCCCAGGCGGAGCTCGTTTTCCGGATTGCGGACCATCACCCGCACCTGATAGACGAGATGGGTCCGGACCTCGGGGGTTTCCACCGACTTGGGGGTGAACTCGGCCGCCGGCGAGATGTAGCCCACCCAGGCCGGATAGGATTTCTCGGGAAAAGTGTCGGTGTGGACCGACGCGGCCATGCCCGGAGCGATCCGGCCAAGGTCGGTCTCCGGGACGTAAGCCCGGACCCAGACCGGGCTGGTGAGGGCCAGGGTGAGGACCGGCCGCTGGGGCGATGCCATGTCTCCGGGCTCCAGAATCCGGTTCCGGACGACCCCGGCCGATGGGGCCGTCAGGGTCGCGTCGTCAAGCTCCTGGCGGGCCAGGGCCAGCTCGGCCCGGAGCGCTTCGAGGGTGGCCCGGGCCCCGGCGATCTCCTCTTTCCGAGCCCCGGCCAGGGCCAGGTTGAGCTGCTCCCGGACCGCCGTCAGCCGGGCCTCGGCCGCTTCAGCCCTCGCCCGGGCGTCATCGGTCCGCTCCTCCGACGCCAGGGATTCAGCCGCCAGCGGGACCAGCCGGCGGTAGGTCCGCCGGGCGTTTTCGGCCTCGGTCTCGGCGGCGGCCACTTCGGCCCGGAGCTTCCGGACCTCTTCATCCCGGGCCCCGGCCTCCAGTCGGGCCACCACCTCCTGCTGAGCCGCCACCCGAGCCTCGGCCCGGTCCACGGCGTGTTTCAGCCGGGAAGTGTCGAGGACCGCCAGGGTCTGGCCGGGCTCGACCCGGTCTCCCTCCTCGACCCGGAGCGCCGTGATCCGGCCGCTGCCGTTAAAAGCCAGCTCCACCTGGCGAATTTCCACGTTGCCGTAAAGCGTGATGCGGTCGGCCGGGCCGGTTGATGGGCGAAAGTAAACATACCAGACGGCGGCGCCGATCCCGGCGGCCAGAATCACCACCAGCCCGACACGGAATGCGATGCGTTTCATATTTGGATTCTCGATTTTAGATTTTAGATTTATGATCGCGGGTTTTCCGGATCAACCAATCACCAGTCCTCAGTCCTCA
>CAYNGG010000458.1:0-3415 GCA_964396575.1 uncultured Desulfobacteraceae bacterium
TCCGAGGTTGCAAAAGATAGTGCAATCCATTTTCAAATTCATCGATCAGGACGGTGCCGCCCCGGGCGTTGACCATGGCCAGTATCATCTGAAAGAGACGGATGGTCCCGTCTCCCATGCTTTTCAAAGGGATCCGCTCATCACTGTCCGCGTAAATCAAAATCGGGGTGATATACTGTTTCCGTCCGACAAGCACGATCTCCTCTATCTTTTCATCGATTAGTTGTAAGGCGCGGAAGACTTCTCTTCGCAAATGGGGATGAATGTTGATATTGTCCCATAAAATCGAGATGGTTTCATCGTCGATGGGTTGCGTTGACACCAGTTGAACCGGGACGTCCCCATTGCCATTGGGCGACGTGGCGTACCGGCGTCGCCTTCGATGAGATTCGGGCGGACGGTTGAGCCGGACCGATTTGATTCGGTCTCCCTTGCTGATTTTAATAATCATCTCGGTATCATCGAGATCGGGGTCAGGCTGGCGGTCATCGTCAGAGGGCTGAGAAAATAAGCTCATTTGAAATCCCTCTTGGCGACGATAGCATTGCAAATGCATTTTCAGGCAGTCCCTATGAGACGCCGTAGGGCCGATTGATATGGGCTCCGTGCCGATATCCGGAAAGCGGTAGCCGTGGAAAAGGTAGCGAAGTGGATTTTCCATTTCCGGAATCGTTTGATGCGGAGACCTTGGCGGCACTTTAAATTCCCAATCCTGACCCCGGTCGGTAATCAGATCGAACAGGACCTCCGGCGCCGCCTGGGCTCCATAGACCCGGATCGCCTCCAGTAGGCAGCTTTTCCCCGTGTTGTTCTGGCCGACAATCAGGTTGATCGCGCCGAGCCGGTCAATTGAAAAATCCTTGAACAGCTTGAAGTTATTTATGTAAATGGATTCCAGCATGATAATGGCCTCCAGATGCGGGGCATGTTGCGATCATGGGAGCCCGACGGCGGATTTCCGCGCCTTCGCTTAGGTGCCGGAGCGGGATCGGTGTGAATCAGCTCCCTGCTATTCTCCTTGATATCAGGATGCGGGCCGCGGGTCAACGGGACATAAGGTCCGTGGAGCCGTTTCCACGGGTCGGCGGCCGGTGATCCCGCATTGCCGCCGGGCGGCATCCGTGGTATAAAGGAATGTCAGGAGAGGGTGTCATGCGGGTTCTGTTGATTGAAGACGACTTGAAAATCGCGCAGTTTGTAATGAAGGGCCTTCGGGCGGCCGAGCTCAGCGCTGACCATGCCGAGGACGGGGAGTCCGGGCTGACCATGGCCCTGACCGGTCCTTACGATGTGGCGGTGGTGGACCTGATGCTTCCCGGCCGGGACGGCCTGTCGGTCATCCGGGAGATGCGGCGGGAGAAGGTTGACACGCCGGTGATCATTTTGAGCGCCCGGGGCGAAGTGGCCGACCGGGTCCGGGGATTGGAGACCGGCGCCGATGACTATCTCCCCAAGCCGTTCGCCTTTTCCGAGCTTTTGGCCCGGATTCAGGCCCTGTTGCGTCGGGCGGGCGGCGGGGCCGAGTCGCCCCGGCTGGCCGTCGGGGACCTCACCCTGGACCTGGTGCGCCGGGAGGTGGTCCGGGCCGGCCGGAAGATCGAGCTCCAGCCCCTGGAGCTGTCTCTTCTGGCCTACCTGATGCGGAACGCCGGCCGGGTGGTCTCCAAGACCATGATCATGGAGCATGTCTGGGGCTACGACTTCGACCCCGGCACCAACGTGGTGGAGGCCCGGATTTCCCGGCTTCGGGAAAAGATGGACCGGGGCTTCGACCGGAAGCTCATCCACACGATCCGGGGCGTGGGCTATGTCATCCGGGAGGATTAGGCTCGCCCACTCCCTGAGCGCCCGGCTCACCATCCTCTACGGGATTGTCCTGACCCTCTCCGTGGGCGCGGCCTTTCTCATCGCCTACCTGTTCATCCGCTCGACCCTCCAGGAGGTCATCGACCGGGACCTGGTCTCCCAGCACGACGCCACCGCCCTGATCCTTCGAAAGGAGGGGATCGGCGCGGTCCGGCGCTACACCGTGGTGGAAGCCCAGGCCGCCGGGGAGCGGAAGGTCTTTTTCCGGCTCCTGACCCCGGACGGCGCCGTCTTTTCCTCATCCAACATGGCCTTCTGGCGGGAGATCCGGATTCGGCCGGAGGCAATCCAGGAAATGCTTTCAACGAACCGGCGGGTTTTTACCACGGAGCGCCTTTCCGGCCGGTCCTTCGGGGTCCGGGTGCTCTACGCTCGACTAGGGCCGGGGGTGATCCTTCAGACCGGGCAGACCTTTCAGCCGGGTGCCCGGCTCGTCTCCGCCTTCGGTCGGATCGCCCTGGTCACTCTGGTGGGGCTGGCCCTCCTCTCCGGGGTCATCGGGTGGCTCATGGCCCGGAAAGCCCTGTCGGGGATCGACGCGGTGACCCGGACCGCTTTGAAGATCGCCGAAGGGGATTTGAGCTTACGGGTGCCCACCCAGCGGGGCGCCGAAGAGATCAACCGCCTGGCCGAGGCCTTCAACCGGATGGTGGGCCGGATTGCCGACCTGGTGGCCGGCATCCGGGAGATGAGCGACAACATCGCCCATGACCTCAAAAGCCCCATCACCCGCATCCGGGGCGGGGCCGAGATCGCCCTGACCACCGCCGAATCGATGGCCGACTACCAGGAAATGGCCGCCTCGACCGTCGAGGAGTGCGACCGGCTCCTGGAAACGGTCAACACCCTGTTGATGATCTCCCGGACCGAGGCCGGGGTCGCGGCTGAGGCCCAAGCGCCCCTGGACCTGGGCCGGCTGGTCGCCGACGTTTGCGAGCTCTTCGCGCCCCTGGCCGAGGACCGGGACATCGAATTGACCTGTCGGACCCCCGATGGCTGCACCGTCTCCGGCGACTCCCGGCTGCTCCAGCGGGCCGTCGCCAACCTGATCGACAACGCCATCCGGTACACGCCCCCGGGCGGCGATGTGTTCGTGGCGGTGACCGCGACCGGCCCGGCCGCCGTCGAGCTGGGGGTCGAGGACACCGGTCCCGGCGTGGCGGATAAAGATCGGGCTCAGATTTTCGACCGCTTCTACCGGGCCTCGGCCAGCCGGTCGGCATCCGGCGCCGGTTTGGGACTCAGCCTCGTCCGGGCCGCCGCCGAAGCCCACGGCGGGACTGCCGAAGTCGTCTCCCAACCGGGCGAGGGGGCGACCTTCTGGATCTCTTTGAGTACCCCCCACTATCCCAAAGGGTAAGGATGCGGTATGGGAGGGTGCGGATTGGTTTTGACCTGATCTCACCCCTGATGGTATCTTAGGCTCATAGAAGTTGCGGGGGAGCCGATCTGGTGGAGATTTGGGGGTAATTCAGAAAAATGGCTTAAACCGGGGTTGATGCTATGCACCAATATGACGTTGCGTCCAAAATCTTGATGGATACCTGCC
>CAYNGG010000459.1:0-2097 GCA_964396575.1 uncultured Desulfobacteraceae bacterium
CCTGATCGACCCGAACAGGTAACCATGCCCGAAGCGACCATCCAGAACGTGACCGAAGCCCTGATGCTCACGGCGGTCTGCGCGGGGGCGTCCGGGTCCAACCCGGTCACCTGCAACCGGGCTCGGATGGCGTCATTGGCCCTCGGGTGCAACCCCTTTGCCGACGATGTGGCCGGGATCGTGGAGACCGTGTCGGCGCTCATGACCCGGATGGACCGGCTGATGGCCCGGCTCGGCATTGAAGCATCGGTGGCCATGGTCAAGGAAGCCCTGAGCCCCCCGCTCCGGGAGACCGCCTTTGTCTGGGCGGTGGAGATGATCCTCGCCGACCGCGAGGCCGAGCAGAGCGAGCGGGACTTTCTGCGCTATCTGGCCCGAGCCTTCGAGATCCCGGTCGCCACCGCCAGCAAGATTATCGACGTGACCGTGATCCGGAACCGGGCTCCGGCGATGTGCGGATGTTCTGAGGCGGCTGAAGGATCGGGATAAGATTTTTGGGCCTTAATCACCGTTTCGGCCACCCTCCATTCCGGCCGGCCTTCACTCACGCCACCGGGGGATGTCCCGGCCCGTATATTCAACCTCTTCGGTATTGAGCCGCACCGGCGTGCGGCGCTCCCGGGTTTATCCCCTTTTTCACTTAATGCCGAGTCGGTCCGACGATCCTCAAATGGCCCAAATGAAGATTATCTCCCCCGGCGCTCAAGCCGATGCCGCTTTCCGCTCTGTTATCCCGAGTCATTAAATGTCTTTTAAATCCTAAACATTCTTTAGAGTAATCTTATCGGCGAATGGGAATAATGCCTATTGTCAATACCCCAAAAATATGGACAACCATCCGATTATAAACAATTAAAGGCCGTAGTCGGCCTTTGTGGTACATAGGTTGCAAAAAAAATATATAGATGGAAGCGAACCGGAATCCTGACAGACGGAGGTTGTTATGACTTTTCATCAGGCACGGGCGGATCCGTGGAAATCCTTTCTTCAGGCGCTGCCTTCGGCACCGGCCATTTCCGGCCGGCGGCCCAACGAATCCCTCAAACAAGGAGAATCAATAGATGAACGCATTTCGCAGAAGCTTTCCGGCCCTGGCCCTGGCGCTCATGGCCCTGGCCCTCTTCAGCTCGTGTGACGACAGCGAATCCACATCCTCGCTTACCGCCGACACCGGGACCCTCTCTTTAAGTCTCATGGACGCGGCCACCTCGGGCTACCAGGCGGTCTATGTAACCATCGACGAGGTTCAGGTCAATGTTGACGGCGAATGGCGGGTGGTGGCCGATCCAGACGCCACCTACAACCTTCTGGAGCTGGTCAACGGGGTCATGTCAACGCTGGGTCTCACTGATTTGGCATCGGGGGTTTACTCCCAGATGCGCCTGGTGATGGGACAACTGCCCGACGAGGGAATCAATGTCTTAGGCGATGTCCACCCCTTTCCCAATTATGTTGTGGAAGCCGACGGAGCGGTCCATGAGCTGACCGTGCCCAGCGGCGAGCAGACCGGGTTTAAAATCGTCAACACCTTCTCCATCACCGCCGGGGAGACCACCGACCTGATCCTCGATTTCAACGCGGTCAAGTCGGTTGTCCGGGCCGGTCGCAGCGGGAAATGGCTTCTCAAGCCCACCGTCAAGGTCCTGGATACCGTATCCTTGGCGACGGTCAACGGGCTGGTTACCGACGCGGGGGGCGTGGGCCTTGAAGGCGTCGAGGTGAGCGCTCAGCCCGACGGCGATGCCGATCAGCCGGCTTCGGCCACGGTAACGGGGGCTGATGGCGGCTTTGTGCTGAAGGTCGATCCGGGGACATACGCCGTGGTCGCGTTCAAGGAAGGCTACTCAGTGGCCGAGGAGACCGTCACCGTAATATCCGGCGAAACCTTGTCCGTGAGTCTGTCCGTGGAAGCGGTCGCATCCGAGGACGTGGCCGTCTCCGTCTCCCTGGATGAGACCGACGGAGACGATGACGCCGCCGACGGGAATGACGAGGCGGACGCCGACGACCCGATGGATGACGGAGACAACGCCGACTCGGGGGATGACGCGGCCGACGACGACGCGGCTGATGACGGCGATGACGGCGACGTGGACG
>CAYNGG010000459.1:2197-3408 GCA_964396575.1 uncultured Desulfobacteraceae bacterium
GACGCGGACGCGGACGCGCCCGAAACCGTCTCCCTGCCCAACGGTTATGATGTGACCTTTGGCGGGGTGACCTACAATGACGACGGCACCTCCACCTGGACCTATACGGTAGTTGAGGTCGAGGGCGCCACGGATCTGAGCAACTGGGTTCTGGAGCTGCCTTCTTGCGTGGTGGTTCTCACCGGTGACGCGGACACCTTCGAGCTGGTGGATTCCGACCCCAACGCCGGATTTGCCGGGATCAAGTGGGAGGTTACAGACGATTTTTCCAGCGGCGACTTCTCCTTTACCTTGAACAGTCAGTGGGCGGTGGGGGCCGTGAGCGTGGCGGCCAAGGGCAGCACCGACGTCGAGATTTCGGAAGTGGCCGGTCCGATCTGTGAGCCGCCCTCGGTGGACGAGCCCGATGAGCCGGATACGGGCGACGATGACACGGATGAAGCACCCGACAGTCAGACCTTGCCCAACGGATATGTCATCACCCTTTCCGATTTCACGGATAACGGCGACGGCACCTCTTCCTGGGCCTACACCGTCGAGGAGACCGAAGCGGCTCAGGATTTGAGCAACTGGGTGCTGGAGGTCCCCAATTGCGCGACGGTTATCGACGGCACGGCCGGTTACGAGGTGGTCAGCCCCGATCCCAACGCCGGCCTTAACGGCGTCAAATGGGAAACCGGTAACGATTTTGAGGCGGGTGACTTCACGGTCGTGCTCGAAGGCGATTTGGTATTGGGCACCGTGACCGTGGCGGCCAAGGGGCCGGACGTCGAGATGGCCCAGATCGCCGGACCCGCCTGTGCGCCGGTTGACGAGCCGGACGACGGGGAAACGGATGACGCGGCCGACGATGCGGCTGATGACGGCGATGACGACGCCGACGAGGTCGCCGAGGATGAAATCTATATCTCATTGACTTTTCTGCTGACCGGAGAAGGCAATGAAGCTCGCGAAGTGGTCACCGTGAACATCGGTGACGGCGGCGAGACGAGCCTCAACCTGCCGGAGGGCGCCTATCGGGTCCAGGCGACGCTGATGGTCGGCTTCTTCATGATGGAAGCATCCTTTGATGTGACCATTGTGCCGGGGCAGCCCATCGTCCTGGACATCGATCTCGATGATTTCGAGGCGGTGGATCCGGAAGCCGACGACGACGCCGATGACGCCGAAGGTGACGAAGAGGCGGACGACGACGCCGATGACGCCGATGA
>CAYNGG010000460.1:0-3405 GCA_964396575.1 uncultured Desulfobacteraceae bacterium
CCGTCGGGCGGGGCTGCCGCTTTTCGGGCTGGCCGTCTGCTACGCCGCCATCCCGGCCATCCACGCCGCCGCCGCCCTCGGCGAACCTTTCACCCGCCTGGCCCTGGTCAACGCGGTGATCGACCTGGGGCCGAAGGCGGTTTACGGGTCCTTCCGGGGCTACGTCGGCCGCCTTCCCCGAACCCCGGCCGGCCTCCGGCGGGCGGCCCACGACTACCTCGACTTCCTCTTTCCGGAGGTGGCCAAGGGCCGGGACCGGTTCGGGGTTCTGGAACGACGCCGGACGGAGCTTTTGCGGACCGCCGCCGAAGGGATGACCCTCCGCCCCCTGGCCGGGGTCCACCTGCCGGGAACCCCGGTCCTGAGCCTCTACGCCCGTGAGGACCGGATTCTCCGGCTTTACGGGGCCACGGTCGGGCGGGGCGGGGAATACGAAGACGTCATCCGTCGGGTCTGTCCCCGGGCCCGGTTCGTCCCCGTTGACGGCGACCACTTCCTCTCCCGGCCCACCGACCGGGCCGACGTCCGCCGGTTTCTCCTCTCCTTTTTCGGCCTCCCGCTCTCCGCCGGCCTCACCTCAGCAGGATAAGGAAGGTCGTCCCCACGGCCCAGACCAGGGCCGCCAGAGTCCCCAGGGCGCAGATCCCGGCCAGGGCCTTGTGCCCGAAGCCCTCCGGCCGCCGCTCGGAGTACCCGAGAAGCGCCGCCAGAATGATCCCGCCGATGATCCCGCCGCCGTGAGCCCAGTTGTTGATCCCCGGAGCCAGCCCGATGAGAAACAACCCGATCAGCCAGCCGACGATCTGGGAGTAAACCGCCTGGCCGTAAGTCCCGCCCCGGTGGCGGCTGTAAAAGAGGATCGCGCCGATGAGCCCGCAGACGGCGGCCGACGCCCCGATGGTCAACCGGATGCCGGCCAGAAACGAAACCCCGTAGCCGATCACGCTGGCCAGGGTGTAGATGATAAAGGTCCGGTAAGGCCCGAATTCCCGGATCACAAACGGACCCAGATGGCGCAGGGCGAACATGTTAAAGAGGATGTGAAGGAGCCCGCCGTGGAGGTAGGCCGCCGAGACCAGGGTCCACCACCGGCCGTCCATCAGGACCGGATCGGTCCCCGATGCCCCGAGGAGCCACAGACTCTGGGGGGCCGGAGACAGGAATCGGAACGGATCACCAAAGGACATCCGGAGGGCGCCGGGGACCAGCAGCAGCGACAGGACGAACATGACGGCGTTGACGACGATGATCGTCGTGATCAGTGACCGGGGGTCTTTCAACCCCCGGGTCCAGACGTTATCCTTGAGCCGGGAGCCCGGCGATGAGAGGCCGCAGTGGGGACACCGCGGCTCGTCCCGGCTGATGAGCTTCCGGCAGTTGGGGCAAAGCAACGAGGATCGGGTTGGCTTCAACATGAAAACAAAAATTCCTTTGGATTTCGGAGATTGAGGGGCTCGGATCGATCAGCCGAGAGTCATGACGGCGTGCCAGCGCCGGCGGGAG
The DNA here is from genome assembly GCA_964396575.1 of uncultured Desulfobacteraceae bacterium. Taxonomy (GTDB): domain Bacteria; phylum Desulfobacterota; class Desulfobacteria; order Desulfobacterales; family JAABSP01; genus CAYNGG01. Next base: position 1,504 of record CAYNGG010000460.1, read on the forward strand.
GTCTCCACCGGCAGCCCCCGGCGCTCGAGAAGAACGATGATCTCCGGCGCATCGAACCGGAGATAAGGATCGACCGCCCGTTCATCGGCCAGGGTGGAACGGACGAGGGCCGGGTCATAAGCGGCCAGGTACCGGTCAATGGCCGGGTTCTCCGGCATGAGCTCCCGGGCGAAGGCCATCGATTCGCGAACATAATCGTGGCCGCCGTAAACGATGGTGGCATCGGGGAGGGCCAGCAGCCTCCGGATCGAGTCGTAAAAAGCATCGAGGTCCCCGGAAAACGGGTTGCCCACCGTCCCGTTGAAGAGGGTGTCCCCGGAGACGAGGGCCTCGCCGGTGTAATAGCAGACGCTGTCGGCCGTGTGGCCCGGCGTGGCCAGGACGGTCACCGGCTCGCCGTCGATCTCGACCCGCCCGGTTCGGGCAAGGGCCTGGTGGTCAAGGAGCCTGGCGCCGGTCCGGCGGGCCAGGTCCCGGGTCCCGCTGGTGTGGTCCGGATGGCCGTGGGTGTGAGTCACCGCCGTCAGGGTGAGGCCGGCCGCCCGGATGTAGTCACATAAGTTACTCACCGCGCCGCCGTCCACCGCGACGGCCTCCCGGCCACCGTGGATCAGGTAAGCGAAGTTGTCGGCGGCATATCGAAACTGTCGAACCGTCAGCATGTCGTCTCCCCGGTGGTCAATCGGTCTGGTTCACAAAAGATGAGCAGCCCGGCCCCCCGGGCCAAACAGGCCAGGGTCATCCGGAGCCCCTCGGCCAGCTCGACGGCCAGGGCCGTGGGCCGGGAGACGGCCAGAATCATCGGAATCCGGGCCCGGGCCGCCTTCTGGACCAGCTCGTAGCTGATCCGCGACGAAAGGACCAAAACCGCCGCCTCGTCCAGACGGCCGTCGAGGAAAAGCCGGCCCACCGCCTTGTCCAGAGCGTTGTGCCGGCCGACGTCCTCGGCTACCGACAGCAACGCGAGGTCCCGGTCATGGATCGCGGCGGCGTGGACGGCCCGGGTCTCCCGGCGGAGGGGCTGGAGGTCGGCGAGGGTTTCGAGAAGCCCCCTCGCCGCGTCGAGAGGAACCCTGATGTCGGCGGTCACCGGCCGGAGGACCGTCCGAAGCTCATCGACCATCTCCTTGCCGCAGAGCCCGCAGCTCGTCTGGCTGATGTAATTCCGCCGGTCGAGGTGATCGGCCACCCGCTCCCGGCGGGCCGAGGTCAGGGTCACCGCCACCACGTTGGTGTCGGCCCCGTCGCAGAAGGCCACCGAAGCGAGGTCCTCGGGGGCGTCGGCGATCCCCTCCCCGAGACAGAAGCCGGCCACGTGAGCGATCTCGTCGCCCGGCGTCCGCATCACCACCGAATAGGGCTTGCCCCCGATCCGGATCGACAGCGGCTCCTCACCGATGAGCGCCTGGGTCCCATCCGCCAGGCGCTCCCCGTCCCAGAACCGGACCCGGCGGGATGTCGTCGGCCCCGCCCCCGTCGATTCCGTCATGCCGTCCGGTCCTTATAATAGATTTTGAGCCGGTCGTAAGCGGCGTTGTAGATCTGCATAAGCTTCTTGGATGTCTCGGATTTCTCCGGATCTCCGAAAAACCGGTCGGAGTGGCACTTCTTGATCTCCCGGTTCCTCGCCCGCCGGACCGTTTCCAAAGAGGAAGGCGGGGTCAGGCCGAAGACCGCGAGGTCCTCCACCACCTCGACGGGATAGTCGGCATACGCCCGATACCCGCCGCCGGCCGCCCCTGCCGCCGATTCCCCGGAGCCGGTCCAGTCGCCTCCGACGTCTTCATCCGTCGCCGACCCATTATAGGTTTTCGGGTCGTCATCGTCTTCTCCGCGGCGCAGGCTCGCCCGGGCAATCCGGTAAAGCCGCTGGAACAATCCCCCCATCCGATCAGTCTCCTC
>CAYNGG010000461.1:0-3385 GCA_964396575.1 uncultured Desulfobacteraceae bacterium
CCGCAGCCGCAAACGCCGGGCTCGGACTTGTTCGGGTCCTCGGGGCAGCCGTCTTCGCAGTCATAGTAGCCGTCCCCGTCGGAGTCGATGTCCGGGAACCCGCAGCCGCAAACCCCCGGCGAGGTCTTGTTCGGGTCGTTCGGGCAGAGGTCATGGCAGTTGTAAGTTCCGTCCCCGTCGGAGTCGATATCCGGGACGCCGCAGCCGCAAACGCCGGGCTCGGTCTTGTTCGGGTCGTTGGGACAGAGATCAAGGGTCTCGACTTCGGTGTCGAAGCTCCAGGATTTTTGGGTTTCCATGTAGTTCCCGGCCAGATCCGCGACTTCCGGGATGATCGCCGCAAAGTAGGTCGTGCCGTTGGACAGCGGGCTGGAAGGGGTGAAGGTCACCACCGAATCGGCATAATCGACGGTGCCGGGGACGGGCATCTCCACCCCGGACTCGGACACGGACAGGGTGTACTCGCTGATGGTGTATTCGGCCAGCGGCTCGGAGAAGGTCGCCGAAATGGTCGTGCTCACCGAGACCTCGGTGGCGCCGTCGGCCGGTGACGTGGAGACCACCGTCGGCGGTGTGGTATCTTCGGCCGAGCCGGTGGTAAAGGTCCAGCTCAGATCCCCGGGAAACGGGTTGCCGGCGAGGTCCGTCGGACCGGTGTTGACCATGGCCGTGTAGGCCGTGTTCGGCAGCAGGAGCTCCTGGGTCGTGAGCTTCAATGTGTCATCGTATAAGGAGACGGTCCCGGAAACGGTGTTCGCCCCTTCGGAGAGCGTCAGGGCGTTACCGGACGTGGGGATGGATGCCGGGTCCATGGACTCGGAAAAGGTTGCGGAAACAGTCGTGTTGACCGCCACATCGGTGGCATCATCAGCCGGTGACGTGAAGATCACCGTCGGGGCGACCCGATCGATCTCGTAGGTCTCCCCGTCAGAAAAATCCCCGTTGCCGGCTCCCTCGCCGCCAAGGGGGATTCCCATTCCGTCGGTGATGGTGTCATCGTCAAAGAGCTTGAGGGTCAGGCTGCCCGACCCCGTGTATGCTCCCACGAGGACCGTGTAAACCATCCCGTCGCCGCCCATGGTCACATCCAAAATCGAGGACCCGGAAAGGCCGGTGGTCTCCAGTCCGAAATCGCCCGAATCCACCCCGCTGACCGTGGTGTCGAAGGTGACGTCGTAGCTGACGCTTGAGGCATTGGTGGGGGAGTCCCCCAGCCGGGAGATGGAGACGACCGTCGGCGGGACCGTGCTGATGTCATAGTATTCGCCGGACGTAAAATCGCCGTTGCCGGGACCTTCGCCGCCCAAAGGCATCGAGTCGGGGTTGACGATGGAGTCGTCATCCACCAGATGCAGACCCAAAGATCCCCGGCCGCTGTAATCGCCCACGGTGACCGTGTAGATGTCGCCGGTCGCGTTGGCGGAAATATCCGTGATGGCCGCATCGGTCAGGCCGGAGGCGTCGATGGAAAAGTCGCTCGAATCCACGCCGGTGAGCGATTCGCTGAAGGTGACCTCGAAAGACACGGTTTCGGCGATGGTGGGCGATGCCCCGGTCTTGGCGATGGAGATCACCGACGGCACGGTCATAATCTGCTGGATGGTGTAGGTTTCCCCTTCCGAAAAATCCCCGTTCCCCGTCCCGACGCCGCCCAGCGGATTCCCCACTCCGTCCACGATGTTGTCCGTATCAAACAGGTCGAGCCGGAGGGTTCCTTCGCCGGTGTAGCCGGTGACGGTCACGAGGTAGTCGTTGTTGTTATTGGTTCCGGTCACCGTCCCAACGCTCCCGCCGGTGAGATCGCCGGTAAGGGTGATGCTGAAATCCGAAGCGGTCACGCCGGTGACCGGCTCGCTGAAGCCGACCTTGAATTCCACCGTCTCGAGGTCGGTCACCTCCGGGCCGGTCCGCGTGATGCTCACCACCACCGGAGCGAGGGTATCGACCTCGTAGGTCTCCCCGGTGAGAAAATCGCCGTTGCCGGTCCCCATTCCGCCCAGCCGGCTGCCGTCGAATGACTCAATGGAGTCGTCATCCAAAAGCTTCAGGCCCAGGGTGCCTTCCCCCGTATATCCGCTCACCGTGACCGTGTAGGTCTCCGGATTGACCTCCAGGACGAAGATGCTGGTCTGCCCGGTCAATCCGACAAGATCCGCGGCGAAGACGTCATCTTCTACTTCGGTGACCGGCTCGCTGAATGCCACCGTGAAATCGACGCTGGACAGGTTGGTCGGGCTGGCCTGGACCCGGGTGATGCTCGACACTTGGGGCGGGATAAACTTTAAAATGGTTCCGGCATACCCGACGGCGTAGAGGTCGTCTTCGGAGACCCCCCACGCGGACTTGAGAAACTCGCTGGTTCCGCCGGCCATTTCGTTCCAGTCGTCGCCGTCGTAATGAACGATCGTTCCCGATTCACCGACGGCGTAGAGCAGTCCCACCGCGTTGGAGGTGAATCCCGAAATCCCCCAGAGCCAAGAGGACCCGCTGTCATCCTCGGTCCACTCGTCTCCGTCATAGCGAAAGACGGCCCCGGCTTCATCCACGGCATAGACATCGTCTGACCCAAAGCCCCGGACATCGTAAAGGACGGACCCGGTGACGGACATATACGTCCACAGGGAGCCGTCATAATGCAGCGCGGAGGCCATGGAATCGCTGTCCCCGACGACGTAAACATCGGTGGCCGATGTCCCCCAAACTCCGCGCAGGGTGTCAAATCCATAAGCCGGGTTTTCCGGGCTGACATAAGACGTCCACTCCGTCCCGTCGTACCGGAGGATCGTGCCGATCTGGCCGACGATGAAGACATTGCCCAGACCGTCCCCCCAGACGTCCCAGAGGGTCTCCGAGGTCACCGGCGCGGACTGCTGGGTCCAGGACGTCCCATTATAGTGGAGCACCGTAGCGGCCTCCCCCACGGCCCAGACATCGCCGGGGGTGTTGGGATTGGCCCAGACGCCATAGAGGGCAAGAGTGACCCCGCTGTTCATCGATGTCCATTGAGCGCCGTCGTAATGAACAATCGCGCCAACGGTCCCCACGGCGTAAATGTCATCCGCCGAGTGGCCGCTGATGTCATAAAGGTTTTCGGTGGTCGGCGACGGGGAGACGGCTTCCCAGACCGCTTCGGCCGGGCCCGGCAGGGCCATCAGGCAGCCCATCATGACAATGGCGACGATTCCGGAAAAGTATCTGGTATTCATGGCAAATCCGTCCTTTTCAGTGAAGGTGGGTGAGCTGGCGAAAAGCTGACAAAGATCCTGCCCCTCTATTTCCTCAAAATTTGACTTAAAAAGCAAGACCCTTTTACCGACCCGGTTGCAAGATTTTGATTTACTATATATTATGAGATTGATGGACTCAATCGCCAACCCGTGATATA
>CAYNGG010000462.1:0-3374 GCA_964396575.1 uncultured Desulfobacteraceae bacterium
GTGAAACGGAGACCGGATAGATGCTCATCTCGTTCGAAGGGGGCGAAGGCGCCGGGAAGACCACTCAGATCAGGTGGGCCGCCGATTATCTCGAAGGCCGCGGCCACGCCGTGGTTCTGACTCGGGAGCCGGGCGGGACCCCGGCCGGGGCGGAAATCCGGGCCACGCTCCTGGCCCCCCGGCCCCGGAACATCGACCCGATGACCGAGCTGCTTCTCTATATGGCCGACCGGGCCGAGCACCTGGCTAAGGTGATCGAGCCGGCCATTGCCGCCGGAAAGTGGGTCCTTTGCGACCGATACGTGGACGCCACCGCCGTCTATCAGGGCGCGGTCCGGGGACTGGGGGACGACCTCGTGGACCGGCTTCACCGGGAGCTTTTCGGGGGACGGCTGCCGGACCGGACCTTTCTGCTGGACCTCCCGGCCGAAACGGGGCTGGGCCGGGCTTCCCTTGCTCTGAGGGACGGCTTTCGGAGCCAGGCTGAAAGCCGGTTCGAGGCGGAGACCCTCGAATTTCATCAATCGATCCGCCGCCGCTACCTCCAGCGGGCCCGGGAAGCCCCGGAACGGTTCCGGGTGATCGACGCCGACGCCGATCCCGAAACGGTCCGCGGGCGGATCACCCAGGAATTGAAAGCGATGGGCTGACATGGGAGACTCGATACTCGACGCCATCGGCAACACCCCGCTGGTGACCATCCGGCGGCTCAACCCGAACCCCAGGGTCCGGATCGTTGCCAAGCTGGAATACTTCAACCCCGGCGGCTCCATCAAGGACCGGCCTGCTTTGGCCATGATCGAGGCCGGGGAGCGGAGCGGCGAGCTGACTCCCGACCGGACGGTGATCGAGGCCACCAGCGGCAACACCGGGATCGGGCTGGCTCTGGTCTGCTCGATCAAAGGCTACCGGCTCCTTCTGGCCATGTCCGAATCGGCCAGCATCGAGCGCCGGAAGATTCTGAAGGCCCGGGGGGCGGATATCCTCCTGACCCCCGGCCATCTGGGGACCGACGGGGCCATCGAAGAAGTTTACCGCCTGGCCCGGGAGCACCCCGACACCTACTTCATGGCCGACCAGTACAACAACCCGGCCAACTGGCAGGCCCACTACTTCGGGACCGCCGAGGAGATCTGGCGTCAGACCGGCGGGGACCTCCAGGCCGTCGTGGCCACCATGGGCACCACCGGGACCCTCATGGGGATTTCCCGCCGCCTCAAGGAGCTCAACCCGGAAATCCGGATCATCGGCGTCGAGCCCTACCTCGGGCACAAGCTCCAGGGCCTCAAGAACATGAAAGAAGCCTACTGTCCCGAGCTTTACGAAAAGGGCCGGCTGGATGAAAAGGTCAACATCGACGACGAGGAAGCCTTCGAGATGACCCGCTGCCTGGCCCGGACCGAAGGGCTGTTCGTGGGGATGAGCAGCGGGGCGGCCACCGTCGTGGCCTGCAAGGTCGCCGAAAGGATGACCGAAGGCACGGTGGCGGTCATTTTGCCCGACGGCGGCGAGCGGTACCTGAGCACCTCGCTTTTCACGGTCCGGGAGACGGTGGACCTCCGGCTCTTCAACACCCTGAGCCGGGAAAAGGATGCCTTTGTGCCGGGGGTGCCGGGCAAGGCTTCGGTCTATTCCTGCGGCCCCACGGCGTACCGGCGGCTCCACCCGGCCGAGTACCGCCGGTTCATCTTCTCGGACCTCCTCTGCCGCTACCTGACCTACCGGGGTTTCGAGGTCACCCATGTCATGAACATCACCGACCTTGACGACAACACCATCGCCGCGGCCGAAAAGGAGGGGGTCGAGCTGGCCGGGCTGACCGAGCGTTACGTCCGGGTCTTCCATCAGGACCTCGACCAGTTGGGCATCCACCCGGCGGACCACTACCCCCGGGCCGGCCAGCACGTCGATGACATGGTGGCTCTGGCTGAGCGGCTGGTCAAAAAGGGGGTGGCCTACGAAAAGCTCCGCTCCCTCTATTTCGATATCTCGAAAGTGGCTGATTACGGGAAGCTGTCGGGAGTGGACCTCGACAAGATTCGCCTGGGGGCCACCGTGGACCTCGACGAGTACGAAAAGGACAACCCGAGGGACTTCACGTTGTTCAAGCGCTCCCGCCTGTCGGAGCTCAAACGGGGGATTTACGTCAAGACCCCCTGGGGAAACGTCCGGCCTTCGTGGCACATCCAGTGCGCCGCCATCTCGATGAAGTATTTGGGGGAGAGCTTCGATATCCACACCAGCAACCGGGATCTGGTCTTCCCCCATCACGAAAACGAGATGGCCATTGCCGGGGCACTCACCGGCAAGCCCCTGGCCCGGTACTGGCTTCACTGCGAGCGGGCCCGGGTGGACGATGAAACATCCGGGGACGCGGACAGCCGCCTGACTCTGGACGACCTGGCCGGGATGGGCTACGACGGCCGGACCGTCCGGTTCTGGCTCCTGTCGGCTCACCACCGGAAGCCGATGACCTTTTCCCGGTCCCGCCTGAAGGGGGCGAAGCGGGGCCTGAACCGGATCGATACCTGCATCCGGGCACTCCGGGCCGTTGTGGATGCCGCCTCTGGCGGCCATGAGTCAGGCACCCCGGCCGCCGACGACATCGATCAGCTCCTCTACGACATCAAGGCGGGGTTCGTGGGCCAGATGGATGACGACCTGAACGTGGCCGCCGCCCTGGCCAACCTCTTTCGGGCCATCCGCCGGGTCAACGGCCTTCTGGCCGACGGCCGGATCGATCCGGCCGGAGCCGACAAAATCATCGAGGCCTTCCGGGGGGTCGATGGAGTCCTTCGGATTTTCGATTTCGGTGAGGCCCTGGATGACCCCCGGGTCCGGCAGTTGATCCGCGAGCGGGAGGCCGCCCGAAAGCAGCGGGATTTTGCCCGAGCAGACCAGCTCCGGGATGAGCTGACCTCATTGGGCGTATCGGTCCGGGATGGCCGGGTCGGTTCGCCCCCCCAAGGAGAGACATGATACCGGCCTATTTTCCGATGACTTTTGTATCCGACCGGACCGCCGCGGCCCTGGCCGCCTGTTTTCCGGTCACCACCGTTTACCGCCCCGCCCCCGACCCGGCGGAGCCAGACCTCCGGGGTGTCCAGAGCTCCGAGAACAGCGGATGGGCGGCCGCAAGGGCCGCCCCTACAGGCCGGATGGAGCTCCGGGTCCCCGTTGCGGATGCCGGTGACGAGCTCCGGGCCCGGTTTGCCGCCTATCGGGAATGGGCGGACCGCCACCCGGGGCTCGACATGAGCTACCTCAAGCATTTCGGGGATGCAGTGCCCTTTTTCGACGAGACCTCCCGAGCCAACATCCAGGCCGAGATCCGACGGGGGCGGGCCACTCAGCCGCCGGCACCCGATCCGCTC
>CAYNGG010000463.1:0-1942 GCA_964396575.1 uncultured Desulfobacteraceae bacterium
GGTCCTCCAATGTGATGGAATAACTCATGCTCCCGGAGTCGTCGATTGTGAACATGATCAATGAGGGGGACCCCTTGATCTGGACGCCGAGGGGCATGTCGTCGATCACCGGGCAATCGTCCGCCGCCAACGCCGGGGCCACATTCATCCCCAGAAAAAATATCACTCCCATCATTGCCATCAAGACCGCGATGGGCCGTTTCGAATGCTGTTTGTTCCGAATTTTTCTCATCATGGTGGGTGTTCCTTTCCTGGCGTTTAGACCATGAGTTGTTGTCGATTTAAGTCTGCACTTTCGCCATTCCGCAAGTCCGATCCAGACGGCGCGAAATGACCTCTTTTACGAATGAATTCTATCCGCCGCCATTGGTATCCAACCATTTGGTTAAGATCGCCTCTTGTAGCCGATTTCGATGATGACCTCCCCGCGATCCGGATCACCGGGGATAGGCACCCGATAGAGGCCGAAACAGTGGTAAATATTGACAACTTCCTCCGAAGTCTCATCCAAGGTTTCTTCGGCGGCCGTCCCGGCAAAGACGATGGCAAAACGGGTGTTGGGATACATGACGTTTCCACTGCCATCTTCCACCAGCATCGCCGCTGATTTTGAATTGGCACCCACCCCCCAGACATCATCTGACGGGTCTCTAAAGTCGTTCAGTGCTGCTTCCGCATCGCCATTCCACGGTGATAATTTGTAGTTACTGTATTCATCGTCGGAGAAATCTTCCAGATCGGAAGCATCCGCTACCCATTGAATGGCGTGGAGGGCCGCGGCCTCGGCGGCGTTGAAATGATTCTGGTAGATCCGCTCGTTCTGGGCGATCTGGAGCTCGATGCTGGTGGTGGTGGTGGATGCGATGCCCAGCAGCGTCAGGAACACCAGCATCAAGAGCGCTATGACCAGCACTGACCCGGTTTCATCGGTCAATCGATTTGGTATCTTATTCATGGTCTTATCCCTCATCATCGCGTGTTTATACCTTAACGCCTGATTATCCCTGGGCCTGGGGTTTCACCGTGGTCAAGCTCACCGGCTCTCCCCGCTCAGGCGTAACCGTTACCCTGATCCGCTTGGTGTTGGTTTCACCGCCGGCCGGGTCTTCTTCCACCACCCATTGAACCGATGCGATGCCATCCGGAACATCCCCGGCGGGGGCCGTATGGGTTCCTTCCGTCAGCTCATAGTCCGCGCTGGGCGGATCGTTGTCGGGATCGGTGTAATCGAGCGCCGACAGCTCATCGATGAAATTTTGAGCGATGGCGGTCTTTTCGGAAGCCCGCATGGCCGCCGCATTGCCCTGCATGGCCTGGATCTGCATTTTGGCCACCGCCAGGAGGCCGACCATCAGGATGAACATGGCGATGAGGACCTCGATCAGGGTGAAGCCCCGTGCATTCCCGCCAAGCCGCCGGCCCCCGCGAATCTGATAACTCCGGTCGTTTCGTTTCATGATATTGTCTCCTTCCCCGGACGGACTATAAGCCAAGGTTTCGGCCCCGGATCTTCTTGGTCAGCGTTCTACGTCGATAATTTTCTTCATGAGCATATCCGTGATCACCGGGATTATAAATGATTTCACCCAAGGCATTGGTGTAGGCTTTGTTGTCCGTGTAGTCATTATCCCATCGATATGCGCGTGCAACCATGGTCACCTCGATGACCCGGATGTCGCCAACGTCTCCTCCGGCGGTGACGTCGATCTCGTTGCCGGCGCCGTCATAGTAAACGAAGTCGAGGGCATCTATCTTTTCAGCCATCGGTTGGATCGATGGAAGCGGTGGAGGTGTGCCACTACGAAAGATTTGCCGCCCCAAGTCCACATCACCATCTCCGTAAGCATCATACAAACGATAAATTATAGTGTCTTCGGTGACCCCGTCATCTTCAGCGACATAGGTAAAACTTATGCTGTCCTCATCAGTTGCATCATCATCA